>NZ_JADQ01000101.1:0-3530 GCF_000518465.1 Paenibacillus sp. J14
TCGGAATCCCTCGCGCCACTTACTATCGCTTGAAGGCAAGGGAGAAAATAAACTCGAGAACCACATGGTAGTGAAAATTCGCGAACTCTGAATCCAGCATAAATATCGCTATGGATACCGAAAAATCGCTGCTTTGCTCCGGATGAAATATATGGTAAATTATAGTTGTGATTCCAATAATATATTCACCTGAATCCGTGATATTTGCTAAATCGTTCTAATGTGACGGATTCAAAATCAGATTATACTCTCCTGGAGATGGCCACCGGGATGGATTTGCCAATCCTTTGAAGCTTCAATGAGGCCTGAACGACAAATTTGTGCATGCCAAATAAACCTGCGAAATTGCAGGTTTTGAGTAAAACGATTCGTTTCGATCCATGCTCATGCAAACGCGTGGTAAATCCGCTCCAATACGGGGGACCATGGGCTGTTCTTGCCAAAGTTAAACCATATCCCTCGGGCGTGTCGTATCAACCGCACCGCCATGTAGATGATATTCTGGATCACCGTCCGAATCCGGCGTCGCTGCACATTGCCGCGTATAGGCGCATCGTCTTTGCGCAGACTCTCCTGCCCCATGATGCGCAGCAAATTGTACGCAAACACGCCTGCGTGCAACACGAGATGATTGGTTTCAAATTTCCCGGACGGCAACCGTTCCAAATCCAGATCCGTCTTGATTTCACTATGAAATTGCTCGCTGGTGCCGTGATCCCGGTATAACTCAATCACCCGCCATGGTGCACAGCGAAGCGAAGTCCAGTATACATCCACTTCCAGTTCGGGAACCAGCAGGATTTGTCCATCTCGGTCAATCGTTCGCTCGATCACATGGAAGACTTGTCGAAGAGGGCGGTCAAATCCTTTCTCCGGAAACTCGATGAACCCGACATATTCTTTCTTGCCTTCGCGTTGCTCGCAGCAGATGCCCGAGGTCTCGGCAACGTGCAACCAGGCCTCCTTGGGGTCCCTGCGAAGGTTCACTTTGATGATGTAGTCCACATTCTCACGGTGACACACATGCAGATTCTCGAGGCTGTCGTTTCCTGCATCCATGCGCACGAGCATCGGCTGATCCGTGATGCGCCGTGCATAGGCAATACTTTGGGTCAAGAATGCCGCGGTGCCGTTCTGGACATGGGTGCTGCCTTCCCGCAATTCGACATTGACGCCGTACCCCTCTTGCCCCAGATAGGCAAAGATCGGCGCATAGCCGTCCACGCCTTTGTACGTGCGGGAAACGCCTTCTTTCTTGGTACCGGAGTTGTCGAAGGGGGAAACGTCGATGTCCAGCGGGATGTAAACACGAGATCCGGCCTGAACTCCGGTCAACGGCGCCTGGATGCGACGGATCAGATCAGCGGATTCCTCAAGCAGAATCTCGTTCCATCCCGCCTTCGTTTCCGCCGCGCGCTCCAGGCGTTGGCGAAGCGTCGGGCTGGAGGGCACGCGCTGCAGTTGCAGACTGATCTGAAAGACATCGTCGTTCCGAAACGGCTCAATGTGATCGAAATCGCTTTTTCCTTGACACAGCAAGCCGATGTAGCTTTTCATCACGTCGGAGTGAGAATGATACGGATGTTCTACATCTGTGAGTCGGGTATGGTTAAGGCGTTTTGTGAGTTTGGTATGTGCCAGCAAGGCACCGACGGTAGCGAGACCGGCATGGGTGGACAGAATGAGTTCGTTGGATCGGACAAAACGGATTTTCATCATGCACCCCACAGGTGAATGGCTTTGAAGGTTCCAAATACTTGAATAATTCGCCTTCTTGGCTGCATTTTCCTGTGTCCGCCTCAGGATTTATTTGTTCAAGTTCACGGATTCAGGATTCAAATAAACTAAGAAAAGGAGGTTAGTAGGGATATGGGGAATATTCTACTGTTCGTGGTGTTTTAATTTTACTCCTTGTATCATTCGATCTAGTACAATACCTATCAAGACCCTCAAAAAAACACTGAGATTACGTGCTAAGTAAGGACAACTGGGGATGTCATCACAATTCATAACAAAGCTGTAAATATTTTAAAATTTATTCTGAGAGGAAGGGTAGTTTATGAAGCTTAAGAAACACCTTGTTAGTGGACTAGTGTCCATTGCATTTTTCTGTGCAGGGGGAGTGGTTGCTTTTGCAGGCTACGATAGTAATTTATTTGTTGCTCCAAAAGAGACATATGAATCCATGGTTAAAACACCGGGCAATTATTATTATCTGGCTGCTGCAACTCCTAACTATAACTGTTTAGCATATGCGTTAGGAGACACACGTCAGTGGATCTGGCCTTGGGGATCAAGTAACCCTACATTGAAAGAAGCAAATGACTACATGACTTCCCGAATGTATAATCCTTACCCATACAGTTCTAGTGCTTCTAATGTGAAAATTATTGCATATGGCACGTCGACCAGCAATATCACTCATTTTTCCAAAGCGGAAGGAACTAACTATTCTAACGCAAAATGGGGCCAATTGGAGAGACTCCAATCTTTAGGATGGGACCCTTACACATCTTCCATATACGGATCTGCGTTGCAAGTATACAAGTAATGAATAGTATATAATATATAGTGAGGTGATCGAAGTGAACAAAAAGTTACTTATTGGAATGTTCGCCCTCGGTTTTGCTGTTACTTCTTCTTTATACGCGGTACGTGCTAATGCATCCGTTGAGAAGCAAATTAACCAAAACCTTAACAGCTTGGCCGAACAGTTACAAACGGAAGTCACTAATAAAACTGAATTAGCCATGAGTAGTAATCCCTATGATTACATCAAGAACAGCGAAGAGTATGCAAATATTGTAAATCTCGGAACAGATGCTGTTCCAATTTTAGAAAAGAAAATCGATGAAAGTGAAGGAAGCGGTCTTTTTGATTACATTTTTTCAGTTGCTATCGAAGAAATCACAAAAGTAAACCTCAAAGAAGAGGAAAGTACAGCTTGGGATACTGGAGACAAGTTCTCGGAGAAATGGAAGGCAAAACTTAAGACACTTCCTGAAGAAGTTGAAAAAATCGCTAATTCTGAATTAACTGAAGATGAGAAAATTACTTCTCTAAAAAAACTGGGTCTTCCTGCTGTGCCATTTATTATTGACCAACTTGAGGCAGGTAAAACTGAACTTTTCCCAGCAGTTCAGTCTTTGGTTCCGGATAGTCAAACGAAGTCCTTGAAAATGACTGACATAGTACAATGGGCAAAAGAAAACAAGGATAAATTTGATGACCTTAAAGAGTATGTTTTAAGCAAAAAATAATAATAGTCCAACTTGAGGTTGTAAGTGATCCTTTCAAGTAGAACTTATTGGGGCTGTAATTTGACTAAATCGCTCGGATGGAAAGTCAGGGACTGACCCCATAGTGTGGGACAAATAAAAACACCTTCAAGAAAATTTGCCCATGTCGTAAGATATGGAGACAACCTTGGAGGTGTTTTTTTCATTGGGAACAAGAGTTAGTTATCCCCCTAGAAGTTAAAATGAAGGCAATTGAAATGAAAATGTCTGGTACACCGGTGAAGGAAATTA
>NZ_JADQ01000102.1:0-3521 GCF_000518465.1 Paenibacillus sp. J14
AATCCTACGTGAGCAACGGAAGACTCGGCTGAATTCAAGATTCGACGTGGACTAGGCTGCTTGAAAGTGCATCGTGATAAGAAGCCAATTTTAAATCCACCTTAAATTGTAAATATTTCTCATGGGTGGAACATATACTATGTGACGTTCAATTCGGACGTGCCGGGCACGCCGCCCGGTGATGTTCATTTTTCGGAGGCGGTGATCAAGGATGTTTAAAGGTCGTACGGTAGCCCTGCTCGTTGTCGCAGCCATGCTGGTCAGCAGCTTGTTGACGTTAACGCTGACGGGGGAATGGAGCTTTGCCGGAACGGGACCGCTGCGCAGCGGAAGTTATGCCGACACGGCCGGCACCGGCTCGAAGCAAAATATCAAAAAAATCGAGACGGCGCTGCAGCTCGTCCAAAAAAACTACGTCGAGGACGTGGATACGAACAAGTTAATTGATGGTGCGATCGACGGAATGATGAATGCGCTGGAGGATCCTTTCTCCTCCTACATGGCCCCGGATACGGCGCAGCAATTCTCGGAGCAGATTGAGGGTTCTTTTACCGGAATTGGAGCAGAGGTGTCCATGGAGAACGGCAATGTCGTGGTCGTTTCCCCGATCAAGGGCTCTCCTGCTGAAAAAGCTGGCATTCAACCGAAGGATATCCTGTTGTCGGTGAACGGAGAGTCGTTCGAGGGGCTAAGCTTAAATGAGGCAGTGGCCAAAATTCGCGGCCCGAAAGGCACCGTTGCGAAGGTGAAGGTCAAACGCGCTGGCGTCGCCAATACGCTGGAATTTGAGATTGTCCGCGATGACATTGCGCTGGAAACGGTCTATGCCGAGATGAAGGATGGCAAAATCGGGGTTATTACGGTGACCGAGTTTTCGCTGAATACGGCGGATCGTTTCAAGAAGGAGCTGGAAAACCTCGAGAAACAAGGCATGAAAGGCCTGATCATCGATGTGCGCAACAACCCGGGCGGGGTGCTGGACGTCGTCGAGGCGATGTCCGAACAGTTCGTGCCGGCAGGGAAAGCCATCGTCCAAATCGAGGATAAATATAAACGCCGGCAGCAATCGGTTTCCAAAGGAAGCGGGAAGTCCTACCCGGTCGTTGTGTTGACCAACAAGGGCAGCGCCAGCGCCTCGGAAATTCTGGCCGGTGCTCTCCAGGAATCTGCAGGAGCGAAGCTGGTTGGTGAGACAACTTACGGTAAAGGAACGGTGCAATCCAGCTACAGTCAGGAAATGGGCGACGGCAGCATGCTGAAGATCACCATTGCCAAGTGGCTGACGCCAAACGGCGAATGGATCCATAAGAAAGGGATCAAGCCGGATGTTGAGGTGTCCCAGCCGGATTATTTTATGGTAGCACCCATCAATAAGGAAAAAACGTACAAATACGATATGCTCGGTGAGGATATCAAAAGCGCTCAAACGATGCTGGACGGACTCGGGTACAATCCGGGTCGGAAAGACGGATATTTCGATAAAAGCACCGAGAAGGCGCTGAAAAAGTTCCAGACGGACCAGAAGCTTACGGCAAACGGCGTGCTGGACGAGAAAACCGCCGGGGCTTTGGAAGCCAGCATCATCCAACAAATCCGCGATCCGAAAAACGACTTGCAGTTAAATCGGGCACTCGAGATTATGCGGAAGGAAATTGCGAAGTGAATGTCGAATCCCTAAGAGGGCTGAAATGCGGCCCTCTTTTTTTCTGATTTTCGTTGGAGTACATCGGTGAACTGATCATTACTCCTAAAGATAGAGGACAAGCTTGAACTTGTACACCAAAAAAGGAGCGTGAATACCTCTTGGATCTCATTCTCGAAGGATTGTGGAGTCTGGCGGAAGCGGGGGCGCAGCTGTTGTTGCAGCCGTTCTACTATATCTCGATTATCGTCATCCTGCTGCTCTATCGCAGACAGGTTGTGCTGGAACGCCGTCTGTTTCATGTTCGCCTGCACAGCTGGGGCTTGCAGACTTGGCAAACCGCTCTTGGCGGGCTGCTGGCGGGGCTGGCGGTTTCCGTCGTCTTCGTCTTCCTTGGAATGAATTTGACGATGGAGGGAATGCTCTGCCTTTGGGTGGTTACGCTGGTGCTGATGCTGTTCCGCATCCGCTATTTATGTCTCGCTTACGCTGTGGGCGTGCTGGGGGTCCTCCAGTTTGTATTCCATCTGATCCCGGATCCGGCAGAGGCCCCGGTTCTAAGCGATGTTGTTCGTGTCGTCCGGGAGCTGGATATTCCGGCATTGCTTTGTCTGGTCGGCTTGCTGCATTTGGCCGAAGGATTGTTGGTTCGTTGGCAGGGGGCTTCGTTTGCGGGGCCGTTGTTTTTTGAAGGAAAAAGAGGCAAGCTGATCGGCGGGTATCAAATGCAAAGCTTGTGGCCGGTGCCGCTGTTCTTGCTCGTCCCGGCGCAGACGTTAGGCGGGGTTCTGCCGTGGACGCCGTTGTTTGGCGGAGATGCCTGGCAAGACGGCTTTAGCATGATCGGGCTGCCGATCGTGCTTGGATTCTCGGAGATGACGCTGGGGATGCTGCCTCAGGATAAAGCGCGCGTTTCGTCCAGCCGCCTGCTGGGGTATGGCGCGGTGATCACCGTGCTGGCGTTGCTCGCAGCGTGGTGGAGCCCGCTGATGCTGGTGGCCGCCCTCGCGGCGTTTGGGCTGCACGAAGCGTTGATTTGGCTGAGCCGTTATGAGGAGCAGCAACGCAGCCCGATGTTTGTCCATCCGCAAGGGGGACTGAAGGTGCTCGCGGTGCTGCCGGGCAGTCCGGCGGAAGAGCTGGGCATCCGGGCCGGCGAGTCGATCGTGAAGGTCAACGGCGTGCCGGTGCCCACGAAGGAAGATCTGCATGCGGCGCTGCGGATCAACCCGGCTTTCTGCAAGCTGGAGGTACGGAATCTCGCGGGCGAGAGTAAATTCCTCCAGCGCGCCATCTACGCCGGCGATCACCACCAGCTCGGCGCGATTCTCGCGCCGGACGAGCTGGCGCCGGCGGCGGTAAGGCTGCAGCCGCTCTCGCTGCTGCAGCTGCTGCGCCCGCGCGCGAGTGCCCGTGCGGCGCGGGGCGCTCGGGGCGCCACGCCCGCACCGCAGCGCGAAGCGCGGGCGGGCGGCGGCACGCCGGCGGCGGCCGATGGGCCGGCCGCCGAGGCGTAGGCGGCGCGCGGGCCGCGGGGTGCTTCTATGCACCCGGGCGCCGCGGCGCCATGTTCTTGCCGGCAGCGCGGATGCGTGCGCTGCCGGCGGCAAGGGCTGCACCGCGAGGCAAGTTGCCCGCGCGGTGCGACGACGAACCCGCCTGGGGGAGGCAAGGCTTCCCTCAGGCGTTTTTTTGCGTCCGCTAACGGACCTAGATGCCGCTATTTGCGTGTGATCAGCAGTCATGTGAATGTAACGGACTCAGATGCTCTTATTTGATGGAAAGTTGAGAGAACAATCCTCCTTAACATCAAATAAGGGCTTTTCAGTCCGTTGCTATGAACGTTTTTGTCAAGCCCTCGGTTTTAACTCTGCCTGAG
>NZ_JADQ01000103.1:0-2969 GCF_000518465.1 Paenibacillus sp. J14
TATATACCTGATAGTATTTATTCTTCTTACTGAACTCTGATTTCTCCCGCGCTTCATTCAGTAAGTTTGTAAGTTCCTGGACATCTTTGGGTTTATTTTAAGTCAACAAAAGGTCATGCATGGTGTCATCTGGCCATAATCGACCTGTTCAACTTTACCTTTTCATTAAATCTCACGTACAAACATATTAGAGGAATATCATACGGAGGAGATGAAGGTTAGGTTCCTTCAAAGTGTACCACTCGATTCATTCTGCACTGGGTGGGGGTAAAAGAAAGACCTTGAGGATCGCCACCCTCAAGGTCAAAGTAAATTTTATTTCTTATTTTAGTTGTTCAGCAGGATTCCAATTTTTTGGTGGCTTCCTACTCTTAGAAAACCATGGACAACCATCCTTTATCCACTTATCTAGCCACAGTTTAAAAGCCTCTTCCTTGTTGCTGTACCCATCATCATCAAAACCATAATGGAATCCACAGCATGGACATATCTCGTCAGAAGGTACACCTCTATTATCATACGGTGGTTCATATAGTTCCTGATAGTTGCACACTAAGCAAACTCGATTCATGTAATCCTCCTCATTTTCCGGGCTGGTCATCCCAATAAGCTCGTCCTCTTGTTGGCTTATAAAATGTTTTTGATGTTCCATCAGCATTGTAAGAACCGAAAGTATTTGTTTTTGGGTCATAAACTCTAATTGTACCGTCAGTATCTACCTTTACTTCGTATTTATTTCTATTCTTAAAGAAATCATTAGCCATTTGCGCATACTCAGTAGGATTCTTCGCCCCAAAGTCAGAGCCATGTCGGTCAAAATGGTCTTGTAATGTATTTTTATTCCCCCACTGATACGGTCCACATGCATTATGCGTCCAAATACCAAGGTTAGATACAAAGTAGGTATGGAAGTCCTTCACCTTAAAGTTGTAGACTGTAACATGTTCCTGCTTAACCTCAATCTTTTCTATTGCTAATTTAATACCATCTGAGGTTGTCAGAACATCGCCCACCGCAAGATGCTGTGCTTCCACCCATCCTTTGCCGACAATCCAAAACGGATGCTCATCAGTTGTTGTTATGACTTCGCCACCAACAGTAATATTATACGTTTCCTCAACATCACGTTGGAAGAGCCACTCGACTTCCTTGTAAGCCATCTCGCCTGTTTCATCGTCTTTGGCTAGAACTTTGTCACCTACCTCGATTTCCTCGATAGGTTTCTCCCCTTCGTCTGTAAGAACCTTAGTTCCACTTGTAAAGCAGTTACATGCTTTCTTTGCTTTTTTAGTGTATTTAATAACTTCCTTACCTGAGTCTATTGCCTTATCTGTCTTTTTGACAACTTTATATGCCTTGAAAACCGGAATAATCTGAATAAGTGCCCCAGCTTTTTCGAGACCACTTGCATCTTTGCTCATTAAAGTTTTGGCATCGTCCAGATAAACCACTTCAAAGGCCTTTTGCCCTCCCTTGAACTGTGCGTCAAGGTTCGTTTTACAATTTTCCATGTCTACCGCACAAGTTAACTAAGGAGTTGGCTCCATAGGCATGATATACTGCCCGCTCGGATCCACATAAATCAACGGATTATTCTCCACATACGAATACCGGTTCAAACTTAGCGGATTTGCGATGGTGCCTTGGTACGGGTCCTTGGGGACGAATCTTCCCGCATTCGGATCATACCAACGAGCTCTAAGACATTGTATATCCGTCGTGTCCTTTCCATATATTCAGTTAAATCCTAACAATATTAAGCGTCGTCTTATCCCACACTAAGATTCGATCAATTCCTTCCACCGTAAATATCGTGATAATGCTTAAATAATAAATCCGCAAGAAAACGAAGATAACAAAAAAACAGGTCTATCATGGTGGTTTCGAACCATAATCGACCTGATCAATGTAACGCAGTAGCGTTATTTAGGTGATAAAATTCAAAACATTGATGTGCGTACAGTAGAAATGAAGAAACTTTATACGGGTATTACATGGGTTATATGTGTTATTGGTTGAATGATGGGTTCATTCGGCACTGGGTTGCCCCACCAAAAAAACTTGAGAGTAAGGTTCTTAGTACTAGCTCAAGATAAGTTCTACTGCACTCTCTAAATCGAATTTACCCTTACCAATATTTACTATGCAAGTATCATCATCAGATGCTGGCTCAAAGCCGATTCTGATGTTTGGTATATTGAATTTATCTTTCAGGCTCACTAGAGTTTCTAATATTTTTCTGATATTCAGCCTTACATCAGTACCTTTGCCTTCATATATTCCATTCTCAGAGAAATTAAAAGTAATATCTCCAAATTCTTTATCGAATGAAAATACAATCACCACATCTTTAATACAACATCCTAATTCCAATTGGCTTAGAAATACATTGCCCGTTCCACTCGGTGAAAGTACTTCCTTAAAACTTTTAATTTGATGAAATTCAATGTCTGCTCCACTATTGTTATCAAAAAAATGGGAGGACTTGATTTCTTTCAAGTTAATTTTAAGTTCATGAAAAATTAAATTGTCTAATTCATCTTTTCGGAAATTCTCCAGTATAATTTCTAAGTTTTCCAAGTTATCCACCTCTTTTATTGGTCAATAAAACCCTTAAATGTTCCGTCAAGATTAAGTCTTACTCCTCTGCCATCAGGTAATTTCTTTTCTAGGAAAGTAATACCCCTATTGTTTGTAACCTTAACGAAATCCCCCGGAGCATCAATAATTTCTTCCAAATGCTTCTGTGCTGTTTTATTGATTTGGTCCGGACCACCCTTAACTTTACCCCAAATATCAGGATTTCTTCCTGCATGTTTTTGAAGAGCATGTCCTACAACTGTCTCTCCGCCTTTTTTAGCCTGTGTTGCTGAATTAATAATGGTATCGCGACTAATACCATTCCCCGTCCCCTTAGTACCACTTTTAGCCCCCGTATATCTACCACCTATGCCGCCAGCCATTCCAAG
>NZ_JADQ01000104.1:0-2928 GCF_000518465.1 Paenibacillus sp. J14
TGGGTATTCTACGCCCAATGAGTGCGAACGTATGTACCGATCTGCCGCATAATTTTCTCGATTCTTTGTGTCTACTCTATTGACAGAGGTACAGTTTCGATATAATTTCCTTCTTCAACTCTATTCCCTGTAGCTTTAATAGAAGATCAGCAACACAGTTTAACAGAGCCAAAATAAACAAGATCCACCTTGCAGTACACTTGGAGGATCTTGTTTGTTATTTACTCAGTCTTGCCCTTAAAATCCCCGTCTCTTTTTCATCTGGGTAGGCTTGTAACACAGCATCCATCTTCCGTAGTATATCCTGCCAGTTCAATCGTTTTGTACTGAAATGATGATACAACCTCGATAATTGATGCAAGGAAGCAAGTGATCTTCCCCAGTCCTCACACTGCACTTCGGTTATGTTCTCATCCAATGTAGTACCTCTGACTGAATTAAACACAACTGCAAAATACGTTCTTTCTGAGTTCTGTATGTTTTCCTCCCATTATTTATGAGAGGACTAAACTCCACTAAGAGGCAAGCCCTCTCATAAACATACAATTTTGATTATCCTTCCTTATCAAAACACGTCACCCCTTCCATCATTTTCGGTAAGAAATAACTTCCACCATGATGTTACCATAAAATGTAACCGCTTTTTGGTCAAAAATCACTTTATTCATTTTCTCCAGCGGGTGCATACGATGAATCGCTTCAAATCCAAGACGATACTTTAGCATTTTCCCAACTAAAGAATTCCTTGGAGGAGTTCCTGTTATTCGACGAGCTAACGCCCGAAATCCTTCACAGACTAATTGATCGCATTGAAATAAAAGCAGAGGGGGCCGAGAATCTTCTACAGATTCTCGGCCCCCTCTGCTTATTCTTTACTTCTAACTATCAACGCACAGCATTCCACATGTGACGAGGTGACAGGGAGAACATTATTATTGGAATGATATTTGCTCTATATCAATTGTATTATTTTGTAACATTAGTTATCATTAACAAGGTAAACAGTTATTTTGTAGAAAAAGGTGAAAAAATGACAACAACAGTTGATCTTATTGAAAGGGGTTACTTCCCTCAGGAGTTACCACCCCCTTTTTCAACTAACTTATTAAGCCAAGCATTACCGATGCTACAGCCTACAAGCAATTATAGAGTTAAAACGAGCAGATACATTTCTTATGACATACCAAGAGTAAAACTCCAAAGACGTCATCTATCTATTCCTAACCCATTACACCAAATAAAACTATGTGAAGCAATCGAGGCTAATTGGACAAACATACAGAGACATTATGCTAAATCACAAATATCAATCAGCACTCCTGTTGTTTCGACTATACGTGCAGTCACACCAAATAGAGGTTTTGAAGACATGGTTTTTGAAAGAATTCTTCGCTCATCTAGTAGCAGGGTATTACTTAGAACTGACATATCTCGTTATTACTCGACAATCTACACCCATAGCATACCTTGGGCAGTTCATACAAAGGCCTTTGCTAAAAGAAATAGGCAGAATACGCACTACGGTAATCTGTTAGACGAATGCATGCGTAATTGCCAGGATGGGCAAACAATAGGAATTCCAATCGGACCTGATACCTCTTTAATAGTATCAGAAATCATCGGTTCAGAAATTGATTTCCTTTTTCAACAACGTGTAGGGCAAGTTAAGGGATTTAGATTCGTAGATGATTACTATTTATATTTTGAGTCAATGTCTGATGCTGAACAAGCTTGCTCAGCTCTACATCAAACACTAAGGGAATTTGAGCTAGATCATAACCTAGCTAAAACAACAATGATGAATCTGCCGGAAATCCTTGAAAAAGAATGGGCTACTGAACTTAGAATATTTGACGTTCGGTCAAATCTTACAGCACAGAAAAACGACATAGTTAGCTTCTTTAGTAAAGCTTTTGATTATTCGATCAAATATCCTACTGATCCTGTAATAAAATATGCTGTAACTCGATCAAAGACATTCAATATAAGTGTATCAAATTGGGATATTTACGAATCTCTTTTGTTAAAAACAATGATTGTTGAACCTAGCACTTTACAGGTTTCGTTGCAGATATTGTTATCGTATGACCTACATGGATATCCGCTTAATAGAACAAAAATTGCCGAAACCATCACAGAGATTATTTTACACCATGCAAATTTCAACCACTTCTTCGAAATATCATGGGCACTATGGATAAGCAAAAGCCTAGGTATCTCTTTGGACATCAGAGTTGCAAATGCCGTTTCACAACTCAACAATTCTATTGTGGCACTAGTTGCTCTAGATTTAAGTAACTCAGGTTTACTCGTCGGACTAAATACAACTAACTGGCAAACATATTTGACCGTTAATAATATGTACGAAGAACAATGGTTATTAAATTATGAAGCACAAGTTAAAGGGTGGCTAAATGCCGGAAGAACTCTTTTTACTGCAGGTTCATTATTTTCTGATTTAAACTCCCATAATGTTGAGTTCTACGATACAACACGACAAATTCCAACCTTCACTCCTACTGCAGCTAGACAAGCAGCTCGAACTATAGTACCTACAGATAATCAACAGGGTGGAGACGACACCTTGAATTATACTGGTGGGTTGCAACAAAATACAAACACATTTACGTTCTATTAATCTATAGTCAGATTTAAGAGTAGGCGAACCTATCCACGGTTCGTCTATTTAATTTGTTACTATTTTTATGGGGGGCCAGTGCCTGATTGATCGTTCTTGCAAGTATCTGCACCGTATGCTCCGTGAGTAATTTTTCTAAAAGGGCTCCTTCTGTAAAATTGATGTGTCAATAATTATAACCTTATTTTAGCAATCCTGCTGCTAGACTAAAAAGTAGACATGGAGAACCGAGAATCGGGTAAAATGAATCTATCCAAATTCGAGGTGCTACCATGACGAAAAAATACGAT
>NZ_JADQ01000105.1:0-2607 GCF_000518465.1 Paenibacillus sp. J14
CTAGTTGGTCAAACCTTCGTTCCTCCACCCGCATAGCGGGTGGTTTTTTGTTTCGCACGCTTCGCGAGCTCAACTGGCTAAAGCCATAACAAAAAGAGGGGCCACCGCCCCTCTTACAAAATCTGCATTCATTGCCAGTTAATGAACTGCAAACTACTGACGAATGGACTGTCCGTAGATACGGACCAGCCTATGGCATCGGCAGTTGGCTGTTGCTTGGTAAACCGAGAACCGAGTAGCTATCCGTTTCTTACTTTTGTTACAATCTGCTATCCAATAGACTTCGCAAACGTGCAGCGGTATCTGTTGAAGCGGTGTATATCATGATCTTCAGGTCTGGATTGGTCGGCGGCTGCAAAACCACATGCTCGAACTCCATCTCACCGATCCGAGGATCGTAGCTCCGTTTACGGCGATCCGTTGCGACCTGAACGTCATGCAGCGGCCAGATCTCGCGAAACAATCGGCTGCTCTGCATAAATTCATCGATCAGTTCCTGAAACCTTGCATCATTCGGGAATCGCGCATAATCCGCACGAAAGTTCGCAATCAAGACACGTGCCTTGACTTCCCAATCCTTGATATTTGATCCTAGCTCGGGGTCCGTCAAAAGATGTCTCATCCAATGGGGACGCTGGGGCAGGTTATTCGAGTACACCGGCAATCGAAAAACAAGCTCGGCAGCATGGTTCCACAGCAATAAATCCCAATATCGCCCGATAATGAATGCCGGATGCGGATCCAAGGCCCTTATCGTCCGTTCCAAACCCGCCGTTAATTGCTGACTTTCTGCCTTTTCCGGATGACTCGGTCTTGCGAGGTAATGGAGATGACGACGTTCATCCTCGGTCAATCGCAGCGCTTTAGCTATATTATTAAGGACGTCCTCTGATGGATTGACGCTTCGACCTTGCTCCAGAGAGGTATACCATGATGTTCCGATGTGGGCAAGGTGTGCGACTTCATCCCTTCGAAGCCCCGTGGCCCGCCGCCGGCCATAGGATACCAACCCCACTTCTTCCGGAGTCAGACGTTCTCGACGTGAACGTAAAAATTCACCTAACGCCTTCCTAGAGTTAACTTCCTCCATATACCACTCCTCCTATCCTGACACTTCCAATCGTACGATAAACGCAGGAAGGAAGCGGCTTGCACATTTTATTATACTCCTCGTGTAGCACCCGAATAAAATGCAGGAGGAATGAAAATGAACGTTTTTGTAACAGGAGCCACGGGTAAAGTAGGCAGCCGATTTGTTCCGCGTCTGTTGCAGCGCGGTCATCACGTTAAACTGTTGGTTAGGGATGCTGCCAAGGCGGATGGGCTTCACCAGCAAGGGGCTGAAGTCATTGAGGGCGATCTTTTGCAGCCGGACCATTATATTGATGCCCTCCAGGGCGTGGATGCTATCGTTCACTTGGCAGCACAGTTTCGTGGAGTAGACGAGCACACCACTCGAACGGCAAACTTCGATGGAACCCTGGCACTAGCCCATGCTGCACTAGAAACGAATGTGCCAAGGTTTGTTTTTTCCAGCACCAATAATGTGTACGGTTCGGTGGTTCGTTCGAGACCAAGCCGTGAAGATGACGAGCTTAAGCCCACCCATGCTTATCCTCAAAGCAAAGTTGAGGCCGAGGAGGCGCTGCTGCAGCTCCATCGCGAACAGGGATTGGGCGTGCGCATCGTACGATTTCCCTTTGTTTATGGTGAGGGCGATTCTCACATCACCGAAGTGCTGCCGATCTTCCGGAACTGGAATCCAGCCAAGCGAATTCACATGGCACATCATGCGGACATAAGCCAAGCCTTGATGCTCGCCGCATTCACGCCGGGGATTGATGGCCGAATCTATAACGTTGCCGATGATGCGCCGATCTCCGTGTTGGAGCTGTTTCAACTTCATCATAGCGAAGTGCCACCGGAAGCGTTGCAACAGGACTTTGATCCATGGGACATGATCGTAGATACGACGCGGATCAGAGAGGAATTACAGTATCGACCGATTTACCCTTCGTTCTATTCGGCAAGAGATGCAGGAGCATTATGATGTAATTCAACGGCAAGATTTAAGGCCATCCCTTGTGGGATGGCCCTTAGACGTTAGCTCTTCTTTACAAATTCCGACTTCAGCTTCATTGCACCGAACCCGTCAATTTTGCAATCAATATTATGATCGCCGTCTACCAATCGGATATTTTTCACCTTTGTGCCGATCTTCAACGTCGATGAGCTTCCTTTGACTTTCAGATCTTTAATGATCGTTACGGTGTCTCCATCGCTCAGGACGTTGCCGTGTGCATCTTTTACAATCTTTTCAGCAACGGGGTCATTCTCGGATTCCGCAGACCACTCATGGGCACATTCTGGACATACGAGCATCAGCCCATCTTCATAGGTATATACGGACCCGCACTTCGGGCAATTCGGCAAACTAGACATTTGAACCTCCCAGTTCTATTCATGTTAAGTATCTGTCATTATAGCAACATATTAGGTGCCTTGTAAAATGGGCGCGATCACTCAGTTAAAATGTTACTAAAGAGGCATCGGTTCACTCACATCGAAATGTTACCGAAGGGATGTGTTTTGAAACTGAGCATGAAA
>NZ_JADQ01000106.1:0-2509 GCF_000518465.1 Paenibacillus sp. J14
GCTCTGAAATGGTTTGGGTTAATCACTATCCATTTTAACCTACGAGATGTAGCAATTTGGAGGGCTGTCTTTTGTTTACGTTCATCTTAGCTAGGTGTTAGGAACCAAACTATTCCGCTCCAATAACGGCTCTCCAGTCCCTTAGCTCATCCGCACACCTTAGCTCCGCTAGCCACCGGAGTCCCCTTCATCCCCTCACCTGCCCTAGTTTCTGGCTCTCTCCGTTTATTCGCTTCTAAGCTTTACCTTAGACTATTGCGATTTAAAAAAACATATGTTACTATTAACATAGGTTAAGATAAACAGAGGTGGTTCATATGTCGATCAATTACGCGATTTTAGGGATGCTGAGCACCCAGTCGCTAACCGGTTACGATTTGAAGAAGATCATTCAGGATTCGCCTTTTATGCCTTGGTCGGGCAATAACAATCAGATCTACAAGGCGTTAGTCGAGCTGCTGGAGGAGGGCTGGGTGACGAATGAGGTCCAGCATCAAGACAGTGCTCCATCGAAGAAGATCTATACGATTACCGAAGCCGGGCGGGAAGCGTTGAAAGCTTGGGTACTGTCACCGCCGGAGCTGCCGGAGTTCAAAAACACCTTCCTCGTGCGCCTCGCCTGGGCGGATGCGTTGGGGGAAGACGAACTGGACGCCCTCCTTACGGGGTATGAGCACGAATTATATTTACAGCTTGCCGCAGAGGAGGAGAAGCTCCGCCGGGGAGAGTTTTCACCACGCCGTACCTCTCGGGAAGCCTATCTCTGGGATCAAATCCATGGCCGAGTTCTGGAGCAATACCGGAGTGAGCTGGACTGGATCCGCCAACTTCGCGAGGACTTGGGGATTCATTCGAAGGATCAGAAAGGGGAGAAACCTATGAAATATCATGTAGTGGAGAACAATAACCAAACGATCGTCGTTGTCACGTCCGCCGAACCGCCAATCACCACTGGTCAGGACGCGATTCAACTGATCGAAGCGTGCATTGAGCACAACGCTGGACGGCTTATTGTTTATGCTGAGGCGCTGTCTGCGGATTTTTTCAACTTGAGAACGGGATTGGCCGGAGAAATTTTGCAGAAATTCGTGAACTTCTCGCTTCGTACGGCCCTTGTGGTTACTGACGGGAGCCTGATTAAAGGTCGGATGAAGGAACTGCTTGCGGAATCCAAGCGAGGGAATACACTTCGGGTGTTTGCCAGCCAAGCTGAAGCGGAGAAGTGGTTAGCGGAAAGTTAAGGAGGGCAGGATTTCAACGCCGACGGGCTTCGCTGGTGATGCATGTCCCGAGGGTGGTATAATTTTCTTATGGACAATGCGCTTGGGAGGCCAATCAATGAGAGAAGAGCTATTGGAACAGTTGCAGACGTGGCATGAAGAGGATGAATATGAAAAGATCGTTGAAGCCGTCACAGACATACCGGAGGAAGAAAGAGATTATGAGCTGATCAGCCATCTGGGGCGTGCGCTGAACAATCTGGAGCGGTATGATGAGGCGGTTGAGCAATTCCTGAAGATTGCCGATGAAGGGCAGGATGACCCGCTGTGGCATTATCGAATCGGCTTGGCGTATTACTATTTGGAGCGGTATGACGAAGCGCGGACTGCGTTTGAGACGGCAGATCGGTTGGAGCCGGGAGACGAGGATACGTTGGAGTTCCTGAGCTGGATCGAGGAAAAGACCGCTGCAGGCGATGCAGGGGACGAGGAAGCTGCACCAGCGTCGTCTGCGTCTGAGGCGGCGGAAGCTGCGGGTTCGGAAGGCGAGAAGATCGCAGCGGAACCGGTTGTTTTTGAAGGGGATTTTGATGCGGAAGGCTTCTGGGACGATGACAATCCTGCGGCAGAGAAGTACGTCTCGGCGCCGCCTACTGATGCGCTGGTCGAGTCAGTGGAGGAGTCGCTGGTGTTCCGGTTGCCGGCTTTTTACGTGAACCTGATGAAAGTGCATAATGGCGGTATCCCCCGCAACCGTTACTTCCGGAGCCAAACGGGCGAGACCATCGAGATTCTGGGAATCATGGGCATCGGACGGGAAAAACCGCACTCCCTGTGCGGGGCGGCCGGAAGCCGGGCCACGATTGAGCGGGAAGGGTATCCGGAATTTGGTGTCGTCCTCTGTGATACGCCGTCTGACACCGGGGTCGTGATGCTCGATTATCGGGAATCCACCAACGTCGGCGAGCCGGAAGTGGTGTACGTCGAGAAGGCCGGCAAGAAGGTCATCCCTCTTGCGCCGAACTTCGAGGCGTTCGTACGGGGATTGACGGGGGGAACGACGCAAGAATAAGTAAGCCACACATGTATGTAATCCTGACAACGAGGTTGTCGGGATTATTTTTTTGGCTGGGGCACGGGACTGAGCTAACGGACACCAGAGACCTTAATTGCGCTTGCAGGGACGTTAGGCCATTCTAGCTAAGATGAACGTAAAACAAAGACAGCCCTCCAAATTGCTACATCTCGTAGGTTAAAATGGATAGTGTAGTATAAACCAAACCATTTCA
>NZ_JADQ01000107.1:0-2331 GCF_000518465.1 Paenibacillus sp. J14
CTCTCTTTGGGTGTAGTGTTCCAAGTAAACACCATTCTACCAAAGATTCGGAGCCCTTTTCATATTTTCAAGAAGCGATACTTTCGAAATTCAGGTTCAATACTTGTTGTTTTTGTATGGGGAGCATTTGAGACTTATATTACATCTTTATTTAGCGAACTCTTTAAACTGAGTCCATCCATGCTAAAAAGCAGCGAAACAATAAAATATGAAGAACTGATTAGTAATTTAGATGATCCTATACGTCTGCTGATAAGTAAAGAATTGAACAAAATAGGTCATTTTAAATTAAAAGAATATTTGGACTATCTCGAAGCAAAATTAAATATCAAGCTAGAGAAAGAATTAGAAACTGCTTTAAAAGAAATATACTTAATTAGAAATATAATTGCACATAACACTGGTAAGGTAAGAGATGAATTAGTAAAGCTATTGCCTGATCAAATTAAAACAATCGATAACGAGATTATAGTGACAAATGAGTATCTAGACCATGCAATGAAGCATATTAATAAATCAGTAAATATTATTGAAAAGAGAATACGAGAAAGTTGGTTCAAAGAAGATTGATAACTTCGTCTAACACCGTATTCACGCATCGCAGCCTGGTGGCTGCTCGGTCCGCCCGAGGCATTTCGAGGAAGCTTAAACAGGCGGACAACCCTGCGAACCTAACCGCGTCGCGGCCGCCCCGATGGGGCTTAAGGTTCTCGGGTTCGTGAACACAACAACGTTATATGAAACCTACGCAAACATTTAAACATAGATGTTAAATCACAGAAGAAATTTATGAACCAGCCTGAGCATTTCCAATTTTATTAGGCGGTGATACTTTGACGAACGATTTTTATTGTGACGAAGTGTTGAGTGGAAATATTGAAGTAAATAAAGTTTTAGAGACTGATAATGTACTAGCGTATCATCATACACGTCCGTTTTACGAAGTACATATTGTTGTTATTCCAAAGAAGCATATTAATTCTCTGATAAGCCTTATGGATGCTGAAGACCATCAATTACTTATAGAACTACTGGAAGTAGTGTCGCATGTATCAAAGACAATAATATCGAATCATGGAGCTTGCCGAATAGTAACTAACCTAGGTGAATACCAAGAATCTAAACATCTACATTGGCATGTAGCATATGGGAAAAAGGTTAGGAACTAAGAAGAATAATATGTTAAGTAGATCATAGAAGGCGTAGGCATCATATAACACCGCATTCACGCATCGGGTCAGCTAAAGCTGCCCCTCGGTCCGCAAGAGGGATTTCGGAGAAGAGAATCAGCGGACAATTCCTGCGAGGCGAAGTCTATCGACCCGTTCGCTAAGCTCACTTAAGCCTCTCGGATTCGTGAATGCAACAACGTTATGTGAAATGGCACAAATACTTTAAAGGAGGAGAATATTAGTGATTGAAATAAGGACGGCAACTATTCAATCAAAAGTGATCTTCTCAAACACTAGAAAACACAGATATCTTCTTGAAAGAGTCTGGGATGACAAGAAGAAGAAAGCAACAATTATTATGATAAATCCTAGTTTTGCAGATGAGTTGAAAACTGATCTCACTGTATGTAAACTAATGAACTTCTTGATAGACAATGAATTTGGTTCATTACGAATTGTAAATTTATACGCTTTTATTTCAACTGATCCTTCGTATTTAACCAATAATAAAGATGCAGTTGGCGATCTAAACGATCAATATATTCTTGAATCAATAAATGATGTTGATTTAGTTATCATTGCATGGGGAATTGAAAAGGACAAATACAAGAAACGCAAAGAACAGGTGAAGAAAGTGTTACAACACTTAAATATTGAAGTTAAGGGATTCATTGATAGTGATGGGAGAATCGGAAGACATCCAAGTAGAATTAATAATTTTATCTTGGAAGACTATTCTTGGGAGTAGTGCCACTTCACATAACACAGTATTCACGCATCGGGCGTTCGTCCTCGGTCCGGCCAGGAGTCCGAAGAGGATTCGGTGAGGCATTTCAGTAGCAGGGAAGCGGGATCAGCCGGACACATCCGAGAGGCTAACTGCGCGTTGCGCAGCCGGTTCAGTGGATCGCTTCGCTTATCCTCTTCCGCACCTTAAGCCTCTCGGACGTCGTGAATACGATAACGTTATCTGCCATCGTCTAGTCGAAGAAGTGGGAAGGAATGAAAAGCTGAATAACACGAAGCAGATCAAAGGTATCTAGTTGACTACGAGAAGAGGGCTAAAAGAAGTAAGCAGTAGCTAGGACTTGGTTCAGTAAGAGTCGTGAGTTAATAACGATGAAACATCATGAAGAGGATACATAGAAGTATATAAAAG
>NZ_JADQ01000108.1:0-2104 GCF_000518465.1 Paenibacillus sp. J14
CCTTACCTCCGCAAGCTGTTCCACAAAAATGGCGATGCCGGAACGCAAGCCCCAACGCCTAAGCAACCGCTGAACATGAAACGCACGGCGTAACTGCCAGGCATATATAGAAGAAAGCCCGCCGGATGGCGGGCTTTCTTTCTATTTAATATCTTCTGTTTCGACCCACGGCACCCCAAGCACACAGCTCGGCGATTACTGCACCTGCGAGAACCGAAGGTCTCGGCAACCCTTATTTTCCAAATGCTTTGCTTCCACGACAGCGTAAGGAAAGAATAACCGCTAGACCTGTATTAATATACTTACTATACTTATATATTGACTAAGTTGAGAACCTTGGAATACAATGCAGTAGAATTCATCATAGAATAGATAGGTGATCTGAATAATGGAACAACACGCTTACCGCGTATTATTATTTTATAAGTTTGTCCGCATCGAGGATCCTGCCGCCTTCACTGCCGAGCATCTGCAATACTGCAAGGAGCTGGGAATCAAGGGCCGCATCCTGATCGCTGCCGAAGGCATCAACGGGACCTTGTCCGGAACAGTAGAGCAAACCGAGAAATATATGAACGACCTTAAAGCGAACCCGCTGTTCGCCGATATCGTGTTTAAGATCGATGAAGCCGACGGCCATACATTTAAGAAGATGTTTGTTCGCCACAAAAAAGAGCTGGTGACCTTCCGCGTTGATCAGGAGCTTGACCCTAACGTGATCAGCGGCAAGCGTCTCTCCCCCGTCGAGTTTTATGAGCAACTCCAGCAGGATGATGTAATCGTTCTGGACGGACGTAACGATTATGAGTATGATATCGGCCATTTTCGCGGAGCGATTCGGCCGGATATTGAATCCTTCCGCGAGTTTCCGGAATGGATTCGCCAGAATCTGAGCGAGTACAAGGATAAGAAAATTTTGACTTACTGCACCGGGGGCATCCGTTGCGAGAAGCTGACCGGCTTCTTGCTGAACGAAGGGTTCACCGACGTTGCTCAGTTGGAAGGCGGAATCGTGACCTATGGCAAAGATCCGCAGGTGAAAGGACGTCTTTTTGACGGCAAGTGCTATGTGTTCGACGAACGGATTTCCGTGCCGATCAACCGCACGGACGAGGACATCGTGATCGCCAGTTGCCACCATTGCGGTACGTCGCATGACCGGTATATCAACTGCCCGGTGTGCAATTTGCAATATGTCTGCTGTGAGGATTGCGAAGAGGAACACCAGGGCTTCTGTTCGGAAGCGTGCCGGGAAGCTGCTCTCGTCGCCTCACAAAGTTAAGAACCGCCGGAACTATCACCCGAAAGGGAGTGTCTCATATGAATACGAAGAAAGACCTTTCCACCCGCGAGCGGATTCTTCATTTAATGAAAACCGCCGGACCTCTGAGTGCCAAAGAGCTGACGACCGAACTGCAGATCACGGAAATGGCGGTCCGCCGCCATCTCGGCACGATGGAACGCGACGGGCTGATCGAATCGAAAATGGTTCGGCAGACGGCAGGACGCCCCACTGCTGTCTATGGGTTAACCGAGCTGGCTGAGGGACTTTTTCCTAAGAGATATCATTCGCTGACGCTGGATCTGCTGGACGAATTGGCCGAGGAGAGCGGCGAAGTCATGGTGGACCGCCTGTTCGATCGCCGTAAGGAGAAGCTGAGCCGCAAATATATGACCGAGATGCAAGGGAAATCGCTGACCGAAAAGGTGCGTACACTCTCGGAGATTCAAAACGACAACGGGTACATGACGGAGCTTCAAGAAACCGATGGCGGCGAATACGTGCTGATGGAGCATAACTGCCCGATCTCGCAAATCGCGAATCGTTACAATCATGCCTGCGATTGCGAATTGAAGCTGTTCGAATCGCTGCTGGATGCTGATGTCGAACGTACGGAATGTTTAGCCCAGCAAGGGAGAAAATGCGTGTATGTGATCCGTCAGCGGGAGCAGTAAGGGAAGAATATTCGCCTATTAAAGAAAAAAGCAGCCTGATGGCTGCTTTTTTGGTTATGGCTTTAGCCAGTTGAGCTCGCGAAGCGTGCGAAACAAAAAACCACCCGCTATGCGGGTGGAGGAACGAAGGTTTGACCAACTAGACCAT
>NZ_JADQ01000109.1:0-1835 GCF_000518465.1 Paenibacillus sp. J14
AGAACAAGCTGGAAATTTGGAGGCTGTTTTCCATCCCCCGGGGGGATGGAAATGAACCTAAAAGAGCTTTTTAAAGATACTATACGAGGAGGATGTATGATGGAGACAGTGACTTTATCCAATGGAATTAAGATGCCGATATTGGGTTTTGGCGTCTATCAAATCCCTGATCTTGCAGAATGTGAGCGAGTTGTAAGCGAAGCCATTGAAGTGGGGTATCGTTCAATCGATACTGCTCAAGCTTACGGAAATGAAGAAGCTGTAGGGAATGCTGTTCGAAAAAGCGGCCTGCCTCGTGATGAATTTTTCATTACCACAAAGGTTTGGATTTCGAATGCCGGCTACGAGAAAGCTAAAGCATCCATCGACGAATCTTTACAAAAGCTTCAATCCGACTATATCGATTTAGTATTAATCCATCAACCGTTTAACGACTACTATGGAACATATCGAGCGATGGAAGAGTATTACAAGAAAGGGATCATTAAAGCGATTGGAGTAAGTAATTTCTATCCTGATCGGTTTATTGATATTGCCAAGTTTAGTGAGATCACTCCAATGGTGAACCAAGTGGAAACCCATGTCTTTAACCAACAAAAGCAAGCCCAAAAGATTATGGAGAAATATGGTACTCAAATTGAATCCTGGGGACCTTTTGCTGAAGGAAGAAATGATTTCTTTATGAATGAAACCCTAAAAGAAATTGGAGTGCAATATGGGAAATCGGTTGCCCAAGTTGCGCTTCGTTATCTCATTCAGCGTAATGTGGTTGTCATTCCTAAAACAGTTAGGAAAGAACGGATGATTGAGAATTTCGATGTCTTTAATTTTGAACTAACCAATGAAGACATGGATAAAATTGCGAAACTGGATCAAGAACAAAGCTTATTCTTCTCACATTACGATCCAGAAACTGTTGAATTTATAACAGAATACAGAATTGGTAAGTAAAATGAAAAAGCGGCGATCACTTCCCGGTATTCCACTGGGGAGAGGTCGCCGATTTACGTCTCAGATATTCCGATCCAGCAGTATCCCCGTTTGTTCAGCGATTACGCGAGGGGGGAGCGGCATCCCGTTCCTAAACCACCATTCTACTGTACCAACGATCGCTGCGCCAAAAAATTGAAGAAACATTTCTTCATTTAACCCCCGGTTTTTCCCTTCGGTAACATTTACGTCCGGCCTGTATTCTTGAATGACTAAATCAAGGAATCGACTGCGAAAATAAGCGGCACTTTTCGTATTTAACATTGTGGAAAAGAACAAATGATGTTCGGCAAAGTAATCGAACCAGACGTAGTTGCCCTCTGTAAACGTCAATTCGGATGCGGATTGGCAGAGATCCCGGAGATTATTAATATGTTCTTCGATAATCTTGTCAAGCAAGTCATATTTGTCAACGTAGTGGAGATAAATTGTGCCTCGGTTCACGTTGGCTTTATCGGCAATATCACGGATGGTTATGTCCTCAAAGTCTTTTTCAGCCATTAATTCAAGAATCGCACTTTTGATCGCGGTTTGCGTTTTTTGTACCCTTCGATCCACTTTCGTCATTTCTTAATCTCCTCTCCAAGATCCTCGTCAATTTTCAGTATTTTGTTCAATAATCAACATACCCAAAGGTATTGACGATTGTAAGTTGATTCATTCTGATTAAAATTATAAACACGAGTTGATTAAACGATCAATGTTAATAATCTTCAATCCCAGATGAATCAGTAAAGGAGAGAATCGCAATGTATAACGCTACATCAAAACTTCCTAGCTAAGATGAACGTAAACAAAAGACAGCCCTCCAAATTGCTACATCTCGTAGGTTAAAATGGATAGTG
>NZ_JADQ01000110.1:0-1595 GCF_000518465.1 Paenibacillus sp. J14
GCTTTTCCCATAACTGAATCCTCTCCCTTATTTCCATTGTAAATCCTTGTAGGGGAGGACTCCAGTTTATTTAGGGGGCCTTAGGGAAAGTACATCTAATTGGAGGCAATTTAGCGCTTAAAGACACTTTTGGCGGAAACAAGCTGCACTTTTACAGTTAAACGCATGCAAAGGCGCATTTAAATGAAACTTAACTGTACTTTTGCATTTGAAGAATTGGATCGTATGCCGCGGCGGTTTGTGGGAATCCTTTAAATCTTTTATACTTAAAGGGATAGCACCTGGGAGGAGGAGAAGGAACGTTGCATGGCAAAGTTGCCTTAATAACCGGGAGCGCCAAAGGCCTCGGGAAGAAAACAGCGCTGACGCTGGCAGAACAAGGCTGCCATATCGCGCTGAATTATGTACATAGCAAAGCGGAAGCGCTCTCCCTCCAATCGGATATCGAGCGCCTGGGCGTCCGCTGCATCGCAGTGCAAGCCGACGTCTCGCGCCGGGAGCAAATCGAGGACCTAGCCCGGCAAGTGAACGAGCAGCTTGGCACGATTGACATCCTGGTCAACAACGCCGGACCGTTTATCCGCGAACGCAAGCTGTTCGCTGACTACAGCCAGAGTGAAGTGCTGGCCATGATCGAAGGGAATTTGGTGGGCAGTTTGCTGCTGGATCATCTCGTACTGCCTGGGATGCGGGAGAAGAAATGGGGGCGGATTATCCATTTCGGCTTTGGTCATGCCGCGGAGTCGCGCGCTTGGCCGCATCGGGCGGTTTATGCCGCAGCGAAAACCGGGCTGGTGTCTTTTACGAAGACGCTGGCCGTCGAGGAAGCCCCTTATGGTATCACTGTAAATATGGTTTGCCCCGGCGACATTCGCGGGAACCAGAAAGAGATGTCGATCCATGAAGTTCGCGGTCTCCGCGATGGAGAGACGCCGCTGGGACGTCCGGGAAGCGGGGAGGATATCGCTCGCGTGATTGCGTTTTTGTGTCATCCGGATTCGGATTTCATCACCGGCAACATTATGGACATCTCCGGCGGACTCGACCCGATCCGGCCGTGGATCAAGCCTTCATAAGCGGGTTTCACCGACCCAACAACAAAAAAACCCGGCCATCCGACATTTTGCCGGAGCCGGGTTTCGTTTAAAACCCTCCTGCTGAAGAGCAATAATTCATGGATTGCGGATTAAAATACTTGTACGACCTCTTCTACGCCTTCCACTTCTTCAAACAGAGCGCGTTCGATCCCTGCTTTGAGGGTAATCGTGGAGCTTGGGCAGCTGCCGCAGGCACCCATCAATTTCAGTTTCACGATGCCGTCTTCTACGTCGACGAGTTCGACGTCGCCACCGTCACGTTGCAGGAAAGGCCGCAGTTTGTCCAATACTTCCAATACTTCATCATACAATTTATCTTGTACGTTTTCACTCATTGTTTTCAACTCCTTTCTTGCCTTATTATATTACAAAAAGTCAAAAATTTAAATGCTTCTTCATGGGGAGTCAGTGTCAAGCTAGCGTGGGCAGTCATTTAAGATGCCTGGAACGCGAACCCCGAAGGAACCTCTTCCTTGTAAGCGCTTTGCTTCGTTCTTT
>NZ_JADQ01000012.1:0-119545 GCF_000518465.1 Paenibacillus sp. J14
AGTTCCTGGTTGGTCTGGGGCTGATCCTCGGTACCTTCACCACCTTCGCCGCACTGATGGGCTTCGTGATGAACGCCGCGTTCCTCTTCTCGGGTACGGTAAGCACCAACGCACAAATGTTAATCCTTGAAGTGCTGGTTCTCGTGGCAGCCGCAAACGCTGGTAAAATNGGTCTNGACTACTACGTAATGCCTTACCTCCGCAAGCTGTTCCACAAAAATGGCGATGCCGGAACGCAAGCCCCAACGCCTAAGCAACCGCTGAACATGAAACGCACGGCGTAACTAACAGCCATCAAGCAGAAGAGCTCTCATTGAGGGCTCTTCTTTTTTAATATGACATTGCGATGTCTTATTTGTAGGGTATACTTGTCTTCAGAAGGAGAGGGTGCGAATGCAGATGAACCGCCTGTTTGAAATTGTCTATCTGCTGCTGGAGCGTAAAACGATCACTGCCGCCGAGCTGGCGCAGCGATTTGAGGTGTCTACTCGCACGATCTACCGTGACATCGATACGTTAAGCAGCGCAGGGATCCCCGTATATGCCAGCAAGGGAAAGGGCGGCGGCATCGGCCTGTTGCCGGACTTCGTACTCAACAAATCACTGTTGTCTGAAGACGAGCAGAAGGAAATTTTGTTTGGGCTGCAAAGCCTGGAAGCGACAAATGCCCTGCAAACGAGACAAATTTTAGCGAAGCTGAGCACTCTTTTTCACAAAGAAGAGGTTCACTGGATTGATGTCGATTTCTCTGGCTGGAACAGCGGGGAAGCAGAGCGCAGCAAATTTGGACAGCTGAAAACGGCTATACTGGAGCAAAGGGTCGTAAAATTCGTTTACTATAGCTCGTATGGGCAAAGAACCGAGCGTCAAGTCGAGCCGATGAAGCTGCAGTTTAAGAACCGCTCTTGGTATTTGCAGTGTTTTTGCCTGAAGAGTCGGGAGTTGCGCATATTTAAAATCAGCCGGATCGAAGAGCTGGAAGTCACGGAGACCCGGTTCAATCGTCGGAAGCTGGAGATCGTGCCTCTGGATGCCCCAATGCCAGACGAGCGGCTCAACTATGTGGAGCTGGCGCTTTTATTTCCTCCGCATATGGCGTATCGGGTGTTCGATGAGTTCGAGCGGCCCCGCATTCACAAGCGGGAAGACGGCGATTACCTTGTGACGGCCAGCTACCCGGAAGATGATTGGGTGTATGGCTATCTGCTGTCGTTCGGCGAGAATGTCACCGTACTTTCACCACCGCATATTCGGAATATTTTGCGGAACAAAGCCAAGAAAATTGCCGAGTTGTACCCGTCTTAATATGACAGATAGGTGTCAAATTCACCTTGCTACAATGAGGGCAACCTAAGAGGAGGGTGAAATATACATGGTGACAAAAGTAGATTTTAAGAAGCGGGATAAGGAGCTGTATCTGCCAAAAACAGAGCCGGTACTTGTTGAAGTGCCGCCGATGCTGTTCCTCATGGTGGATGGCAAGGGGGACCCAAACGGAGAAGCTTACCAGTTAGCGGTCCAGAAGCTGTACGCATTGTCCTATGGCATTAAAATGAGCAAAATGGGTGACGATAAGCCGGACGGGTACTACGATTTTGTGGTACCTCCGCTTGAGGGGTTATGGGACTCCATAAACGTCGGATATGATCCCAACCGGAACAACTGGTTGTGGACGTCGATGATCCGGCAGCCGGAATTCGTCACAGAGGACTTCCTGAATCGGGTGAAGGAACGGACGGTCAAAAAGAATCCCGGGCTCGATTTGAGTGATGTGAGATTAGCCGTGTTTGAGGAAGGATTATGCGTCCAAATATTGCATATCGGCCCTTATCAGACGGAACCGGAATCGGTGGCCAAGATGAAGGCGTTCCTCAAGGCGAATGGATTAACCGAGAATTTCGATGATACGCGCAAGCATCATGAAATCTATTTGTCAGACCCGCGCAAAACCGGGCCAGAGAAGATGAAAACCGTGCTGCGGCATCCGGTGAGGCGGATCTAAGTCTTTGATATCAAGTTATGCGTTGTCCGGGTGAATCACTTTCACTCGGCCTACCTGTCCGTCCTGCAACCGCACCTTAATGCCGTGCGGATGGGTTGCGGAATTCGTCAGAATGTCCTTGACTACGCCGCGCGTGAGTTTGCCGGTGGGCTGATCTTTTTTTAAGACGATATCCACGGTGAGGCCAGGTCTGATGTTCTTGCGTTCGTTGCCGTTCATTGGGCGAGTCACTCCTTGACGTGTTTGCATGGCATTTGGTATAACCTCTTTAAGATACCATAATTCACCGCTGACTTGCCAACGGATGTCCGTTTAGCATATAATAGCAGGTAATTATGACAAGAAATGCGTGGATGGAGAAGAGTAAGCAGGAACCGACCAACAGGGAAGGGGCGCCGGAGATTGAGAGCGCCGCTAGGGAATCGGAACTGCCGAAGTTCGCTCCGGAGCAGTTCCTTGAACTGCCGCTGCTGTCATATCTAGCGTCGCAAGGCGATGGATTGCAGTCCGGCACATTAGGGGATACCGGTTACGAGCCGTTATTTTCGTTGGAGTGAGAGCAATGTGCACCTTCCAAGCCATGTGGCTGGCAGGTTTATGCCGTGCTCTAACAAGGGTGGTACCACGGTCTTTTCGTCCCTTACGGGAGAGAAGGCCTTTTTATTTTGCCTTTAGGAGGAAGCTATTCATGAAAGAACGTCTTGAAGCACTAAAAGCGGAGGCGCTCAAAGAGCTGGCAGAAACCGTTGATGCCGGGCATTTGAACGATCTTCGGGTCAAATATTTGGGTAAAAAGGGCGCTTTAACTGAGATTTTGCGCGGGATGGGTTCCTTAAGCGCTGAGGAGCGTCCGGTGATCGGTCAGATCGGCAATGAGGTCAGAGCCGCGATCGAAGCGGTGATCGAAGAGAAGCAAGCGATGTTCCAACGTCAAGAAACTGAAGCACGGCTGGCTGCGGAGAAAGTGGACGTTACGCTGCCGGGTCGTCCGCTGAAGCAAGGAAGCGTTCACCCGCTGAACCAGGTGATTCAGGAAATCGAAGAGATTTTCATCGGTATGGGGTACCGGATTGCGGAAGGACCTGAAGTGGAAACGGACTACCACAATTTCGAAGCGCTGAATCTGCCGAAGGACCATCCGGCCCGTGATATGCAGGATTCCTTCTACCTGACGGAAGATCTGCTTATGCGGACGCAAACGTCGCCGGTTCAGGTACGGACGATGGAAGCGATGCAGGGGGAAGTACCGGTTAAAATTATTTGCCCGGGACGCGTGTTCCGCCGGGATGACGACGATGCCACCCATTCGTTCCAGTTCCATCAAATTGAAGGGCTGGTTGTGGGCAAACGCATCCGGATGAGCGATCTGAAAGGCACTCTGCTGGAATTCACCCGCAAAATGTTTGGGCCCAACACGCAAATTCGTCTGCGCCCCAGCTTCTTCCCATTCACGGAGCCAAGCGTTGAGGTTGACGTAACGTGCATGAAGTGCGGCGGCCATGGTTGCCGGGTGTGCAAACAGTCCGGCTGGCTGGAAATTTTGGGCAGTGGCATGGTGCATCCACGCGTGCTGGAGATGAGTGGATACGATCCTGAGGAGTACAGCGGCTTCGCGTTTGGAATGGGCGTCGAACGGATTGCGATGCTGAAGTACGGCGTTGATGACATCCGCTACTTCTTCAACAACGATCTGCGTTTCCTGCAGCAGTTTGCCAGAGTTTAATTTCACGTAAAGAGGGAAGGGAAGTAACAATGAAAGTATCAACCGAATGGTTGTCTGACTATATTTCGCTGGATGGGGTTAACGTTGAAGAGTTAGCGGAGCAAATCACCCGGTCCGGGATCGAGATCGATTCGATTGAAAACCGCAATCAAGGCGTTTCGAACGTGGTGGTTGGCTTTGTCAAAAGCAAAGAGAAGCATCCTGACGCAGACAAGCTGAACATTTGTGTCGTGGACGCGGGGCAGGGAGAAGAACTGCAAATCGTATGCGGCGCGAAAAACGTGGCAGCGGGCCAGAAGGTACCGGTTGCGCTCGTCGGCGCCAAGCTGCCGGGCGGGCTGGAGATCAAAAAAGCCAAGCTGCGCGGCGTCTTGTCGCAAGGGATGATCTGTTCGGCCAAGGAGCTGGGTCTGAATGACAAGCTGCTGCCAAAAGAACAGCAGGAAGGCATTCTCGTGTTGCCGGAGGACGTGGAGATCGGCACGCCGATTACTGAACTGCTGGGGCTGAACGATCAAGTGCTGGACTTCGACCTTACGCCTAACCGGTCGGATTGCTTGAGCATGATCGGGGCTGCTTATGAAGTAGGCGCGATTTTGAGCCGCGAAGTGAAGCTGCCGCAGCCTGAGCTTGCTTCCACTGGGGTACTGGCGAAGGAGCGGATTCAAGTTAAGATCGATGCGCCTGACCTGTGCAGCCGGTACGCGGTACGCTACATCGCCGACGTCAAGATTGGCCCATCCCCGCTGTGGATGCAAAACCGGCTGATGGCGGCGGGAATTCGCCCGATCAGCAACATTGTCGACATCACGAACTACGTCATGCTGGAGTACGGCCAGCCGCTGCATGCGTTTGATGCTGACAAGATCGCCGGCGGTATGCTGGGCGTGCGTCAGGCCAAGGCTGGCGAGAAGCTGGTGACGCTGGATGGCCAAGAGCGTGAACTGGAAGCCGGTGCACTCTTGATCGTGGACGGTGAAGATCGTCCGGTGGCTCTGGCCGGCGTGATGGGCGGACTCGATACGGAAGTCACCGATCAAACGGTGAACATTGTCCTGGAGTCGGCGAAATTTGCCGGCAGTAGTGTCCGCCGCACGTCCCGGACGCTGGGGCTTCGTTCGGAAGCTTCGCAACGGTTCGAGAAAGAGGTGGATCCGGCCTCCGTCATCCCGGCGCTGAATCGCGCAGCTGCGCTGATGGCTGCGTATGCCGGAGGCCACGTTGCGGAAGGGATCGTGGAGATCGTTCATCAAGAGCCGGAAGAGAAGGTCGTCAGCCTGTCGCTTCAGAAACTGAACGATTACTTGGGCACGAACATTTCCTCGCTGGAGGCGAAAGCCATTCTGGGACGCCTCCGCTTCGAATGTGCCGGCTCTGAGGAAGTCATCGAAGTTCGCGTGCCGACGCGCCGCGGCGACATTACGCGCGACGTCGATTTGATCGAAGAGGTAGCGCGGCTGTACGGTTATGACAACATCGAGGCGACGATGATCGAAGGGGTAACGACAGTCGGCGGTTATACGAAACCGCAGGCGTTGCGCCGCACGATCCGCCAATTGCTCACCCATGGCGGATGGCAGGAAGTGATGGGCTATTCCTTCATCCGTGAAGGAGCAAGCGCCAAGTTCCCGCAGCTGGCCGAAGGCGATCGGGAGATTCGTCTGGCGATGCCGATGAGCGAGGACCGCAGCGTGCTGCGCGGCAGTTTGCTGCCAGGGATGATCGACATCGCTGTATACAACCGCAATCGCAAGCAAGACAATTTGGCATTGTTTGAAATCGGCAGCATCTTCCGTACCAACGAGGAGAAGCTGACCAAGCAGCCAAACGAGCTGCCGGTGCTGTCCTTGTTGCTGACGGGTGACCGGGCGGAGAAACGCTGGAATGCTCCGGCGGAGAAGGTGGATTTCTTCGATCTCAAAGGAGCGCTGGAGAGCCTGTTCGAATACCTGGGAGTTGCCGATAAGATGACATATGAAGCGGATGGGCCGCAGGGCTTCCATCCTGGACGTTCGGCCTCGATCTTCTTGAACGGAACTACCGGCAAAGAACGGATCGGTACGCTGGGTCAGCTTCATCCGGAGCTGCAGCGGGAGCTGGATCTGGATGATACGTATGTCGCTGAGCTGCTGCTTGAACCGTTGTACCGCAACGCTGGCGAAGCTTACGTGTACCAAGAACTGCCGCGTTATCCGGCGATGCAGCGCGATATCGCTGTTGTCGTAAACTCCGATGTGGAAGCGGGCGCGCTGATCGACGTAATCCGCGAAAAGGCGGGCGAGCTGCTGGAATCGGTGGAGGTATTCGACGTATTCACGGGCGCCAAGCTGGGTGAAGGCAAGAAGAGCGTCGCTTTATCGCTGGTATATCGCCATATGGAACGGACTCTGACGGACGAGGAAGTTGCTGCGGTCCACGACCAGGTGGTCGAAGGGTTGTCGCAAACTTTTGCTGCGGAGCTTAGAAAATAGCAGGAATTGGACGAAGTCACATCGAATCATTTGTAGAACGACCGATTCGATGTGACTTTCGTGCAATTATCCGCATCTAAGAGACGACTTACAGGACCGAAGGAGGCACATAACGTTGAGTAACCAAGGCCGAATTAGCGTAAACGTAGAAATTTACGGGACTTCTTATAAAATTGTTGGAAGCAGCGCGGAATATATGAAGCAGGTCGCGCGCCGCGTGGATGAACATATGCGCAGCATCGCCCAGGCCTATCCCCATCTGGACACGCCGCGGTTGGCCGTGCTGGCAGCCGTGCGCATGGCAGAGGAAGCGATCCGGGTAGATCAACTGCAGAATGAACTGCAGAACGCCAAGCAGGAGAAAACAGTCCTGCTGCAGGAGAACTCGGTGCTGCAGGATTTGCATGCCAAACAGGAGAGCATGTATAAGGCGCTGCAAGAGGAACAGCAGCAGCTGAAGAATGAGAAGCGTCAGCTAGCCGGACAAGCGGAGAAGCTGGAGGCCTCCCTGCTGGGGCAGGAGGAGGAGGCGCGCAAGCTTCGCAGCCGGGTACAGGAGCTGGAGCGTCAGCTTAGCGAACAGCGCGGCAGCAACACGCAGCTGCAATCCAAGCTTCGCCAAGTCGAACAGCAGACGGCGCGGGAGAAAGAGGAAGCCGCGAAGCTGCAGAAGCAGGTGAGCGAGCTGCAGCGGCGGGAGCAAGAAGCCAAAGCGGCCGAGCAACGGGCACAGCAGCATAGCGGGAAGCTGCAGGAGCAGACGAAGCAGCTCCAGAGCACGCTTCAAGCCGCGCAGGCAGAGGCCAAGCAGCTGCAACAGCAACTGCAGGAACGCAAGCAGCGGGAGGACAAGCTGCGAGCCGAAGTATCAGCGGCGCAGCAAAGCGAGAAGTCGTGGCAGAAGCTGGCCGAGAAGCGCAGCGAGGAAATCAGTCGCTTAGAGATCAGCTTGCTCGAAGCTTCGGACAAGAGCGAACAGCTGAACGAGCAGCTGGCCGCCGAAGTGAGCCGGCTGGAGCAAGCAAACAACGAGCTGCAGGCCGAGCGGGACAAGGCGTCGGCCCTGGCAGCCGAGCTGGATTCTCTTCGCTCCCGGTTGGAGCAGGCTGCCGAGGAGCGGGAGCAGGCACTTCTGGCGGCGCAGGCGGCCGGAGAAGAGAAGCGGCAGCTGGAGCAAGAGCGGGACGAGTTGGCTCGGCGGTTGCAGGAGCTTGAGGACAGTCGCAAGTTGGCAGCAGAGTTGGCAGCCGAGCTGGCGAGCTACCGTGAGGCTGCGGAGCAGCGGGAGCAGGAGTGGCGCAAGCAATGGGCTTCGGCAGAACGCGAGCTGAGCTCTTGGCGTGAGAAGGAAGCTGAGCTGCAGCGGCAACTGGAGGAATGGCAGCAGGAAAGCGCAGCTGGCAGCGAACGGGTCATCACCATGGCCAGCGACTTCGAGGCCTTGGAGGAAGAGAAGCGCAAGCTGGCGGAGCAGCTGCAGGAGGTTACGGACAGTTACGAGGTTATTTCCCATCAGTTCCGGCTGTTGCAGCTGGAGCGGGAGAAGGAGCAGGAGCGGCAGGCTGCGCGGGATGAAGAGTACCAGCGGCTGAAAGATGACTACGCCAAGCTTCAATCGGAATTTAACGAATGGATTGAATTGCTGGAGCAGGATCAAGGTTAGTGGCGAGAGGATCGCTTTGATGCAACAAGAGCAAGAGCCCGCGGCGGTGCGCTGCGGGCTCTTGCTGCATGGGATGACACGTTTATTCAACGATAATTTTGGAGATCATGGCGCTGTGGCCGGATCCGCACATAACCGAGCACGCCATTTCGAACTCGCCGGCTTCCGTTGGCACGATCACCGCGGAGTCGTTCTTGCGGTCCAATTGCAGTTTCAGACCGGGCACAAGAATGCCGTGATTACCAGAGGCGTTTTTGAAGACGATTTTGACTGGAACATCTTTCTTCAAATGGTACTCGGCTTGATCGAATTGATAGTTGCTGGCTTCGATCACCAGCTCGGCTTCCGGTTGGATATTACTCTCGGCGTTGCCGTTGGTTTCAGCCGCTTTGCTGCCGCTGCAAGCGGTAACAAGCAACAAGAGCACAGATGTTGCGACGATGGCTATGCTTTTCTTCACAATAATCCCTCGCGATACAGTAGATTTGTGACAATTTTAAGAATATCATACCGTATTTTGCAGAGGGTGGATGGCTAAAGGTTTGAAGAATTGTTGAACTTCTTTACCCATAAGTCAAGAGGCCGTTCCTTCCGCAGTGAACGGATCACTTGCGGAGGATGGCCTCTTAGCCCTGACACAGCCATTAACGATCGTTTTTGTCTTTGGCAGCGTCAAAGGGAGTTGCGACAGGGATGAACAGGTCGATAATCCCGATGACCAATGCTGCAAGTAATGCACCGATCACAGAGACGGAAACGCCGGAAATGATGAACTGGGCAAGCCAGATCACGAGCGCGCTCGTAAGAAAACCGACGATTCCTCGCCCGAACGGGGTAACCTTCGTTCCAAAAATGCCTTCAATGGCCCAGCCCAACAGGGCGATGACCAAGGCGAGCAGCAAGGCGCTGCCGAATCCCCCGATGCTGAATTGCGGTACCAGCCACCCCACAACCAGCAGAACTAGGGCGGAGACGATGAATCGCACGACGTGTCCCAGAAAATGCATGTTACATAGCCTCCTTTTGAGAGTAAGTACGTTTGGCTATACGCATTTATCATGTTCCGCAAATCGCATTCTTATGTGTGTAAGGGGGCAAATGGCGAAAAATGAACGGTTTCGTTATAATGGGATCATAGCCCGAGGGGAGTTGTGAACGTACTTGGACGAGAAAATTTTGAAAACCATGGAATATCAAAAAATTATAGATCAGCTGTCCTCTTTTTCCCAAACGGCACTTGGAAAAAGAACAGCCGAAGCGCTGCGGCCCGTCACCGATCTGGAGGACGTCAAGCGGTTGCTTCAAGCCACCGACGAAGCGTATAAGGTGGACCGGCTTAAGGGGGCGCCCGGATTCGGTGGAATCGTGGACATCACCCCGGCGGTCAAGCGGGCTCGGATCGGCGGAACGTTGAACCCGCATGAGCTGCTGGGCATTGCAACGACGCTGGAAGGCTCACGCCGGATTAAGCGGTATATTGCCACGATGCACGAAGATCACGAAGTTCCGCTGTTGCATCACTTAAGCGATACCTTAAGCGATCAGAAGCCACTGGAGGATGCGATTAAACGCTGCATCGACGAAAGTGCAGAGGTGCTCGACACGGCTAGTCCGGAGCTGGCCAGCATCCGACGCGAACTGCGGAGCGGGGAGGTGCGGATTCGGGAGAAGCTGGATGCGATGATCCGCTCTGCTTCAGTATCGAAGATGCTGCAGGATCAGCTGATCACGATCCGCGGCGACCGCTTCGTCATCCCGGTTAAAGCGGAATACCGCGCGCATTTTGGCGGGATCGTCCACGATCAGTCGGGATCCGGAGCTACGCTGTTCATTGAGCCGGAATCGATTGTGGCCATGAACAACAAGCTGCGCGAGACACGGCTGCGGGAGGAACGGGAAATCGAGGTCATTTTGCAGAAGCTGACCGCCCTGGTTGGAGAGCAAGCCGAGTTGCTGCTGTACGATGGAGATGTACTGGGGCAAATGGATTTCATCTTCGCTAAGGCCCGGTTGGCGCGGGAGTTAAAAGGGACGCTGCCTCGCATGAACGACCGCGGGTTCATCAAGCTGAAGAAGGGGCGCCATCCGCTTATTCCGGCTGACCAGGTCGTGCCGATTGATGTGGAGCTGGGGAACCAGTACACGACGATCATTGTTACGGGGCCGAACACCGGGGGGAAAACCGTCACGCTGAAGACGATTGGTCTGCTCAGCTTGATGGCGATGTCCGGGTTGTTCGTCCCAGCGGAAGACGGGAGCCAGCTTTGCGTATTTGATGCTATTTACGCCGATATCGGCGATGAACAGAGCATCGAGCAGAGCTTAAGTACCTTCTCCAGCCATATGACGAACATTATCTCGATTTTGCGCCAAATGACGCCGAAGAGTTTGGTCTTGCTGGATGAGTTGGGTGCGGGAACTGACCCGGCGGAAGGCTCGGCGCTGGCTATCGCGATTTTGGAGCATATTCATTCGTTGGGCTGCCGGATGGTGGCGACGACCCACTTCAGCGAGTTGAAAGCCTATGCTTATGAACGCAAAGGCGTCATTAACGCCAGCATGGAGTTCGACGTTGCGACGTTAAGCCCGACTTACCGTCTGTTGGTTGGTGTTCCGGGCCGAAGCAACGCGTTTGCCATCGCTGAACGGCTGGGGCTGCCGGAGCGAATTCTGGAGTATGCTCGCGGTGAAGTGACTGAAGAGGACATGCGTGTGGAAAACATGATCGCTTCGCTGGAGCAGAACCGCTTGGGGGCCGAGCAGGAGCGGGAAACGGCTGAGCAACTGCGGCGCGAGATGGAAGAGCTGCGCAGACGCCATGCCGCCGAGCTGGAGAAGCTGGAGCAGCAGCGGGATAAGCGCCTGGAGAAGGCGGAGGAAGAAGCGGCCGCGATCATTGCCAAGGCAAGACAGGAGGCCGAGCGGATTATCAGCGACCTGCGCCGCCTCGCGATGGAAGAAGGCGCGGCCGTGAAGGAGCATAAGCTGATTGCAGCCCGCAAGCAGCTGGATGAAGCCGAGCCGCAGCGCCGCAAGAAGAGTGCAGTGGCCCGCAAGGGAGCCAAACCGCCGCGGCAGATCGAACCGGGCGACGAAGTGATGGTTTACAGCTTGAACCAGAAGGGGCATGTCGTTGAGCTCTCCGGCAACAAGGAAGCAATCGTGCAGCTCGGCATCATGAAAATGAAGGTGAGCTTGGACGACATGGAGCTGATCGCGGCGCCTCCGGCCAGCAAGCCGGTTCAACGGACGACCGCGAATGTCAAGCGGACGCGCGATGAGAACGTCCGTACCGAGCTGGATTTGCGTGGAGCGAATTTGGAAGAGGCCTTAATCGAGGTTGATCGATTTATCGACGAAGCCTATTTAAGCAATTTAGGCCAGATCTATATTATTCACGGGAAAGGGACCGGGATATTGCGGTCCGGGATCTCAGAATATCTTCGCAAGCATAAGCATATCAAGAGCTTCCGCCTGGGGAACTACGGGGAAGGCGGAACTGGCGTAACAGTTGCTGAGCTGAAGTAAGAACGAATCGCCTCAAGGTATAAGGGGAGAGGGCGCTATGAAGGAAAGCATTGATCCGATCTTGGAGCAACCGCTGGGGCTGATGATCGGGTATTTTTCCGTGGCGGTATTAGAATTGATTGTGTTTCTTTCTTGCTTCGAACTGTTTGCAAGATATCGCTGCTGGCAGGAGATCAAGCGCGGCAACGTGGCCGCGTCTCTGGCGACCGGCGGCAAAATCTTCGGACTGGCGAACATTATCCGTTATGCAGCGGCACATCCCTCGATTTACGACTTCATGATATGGTCGTCGGTTGGAGCCTTGCTGCTGTTCGCTGCTTATTTGCTGTTTGAATTTTTAACGCCGGTGTTTCGCATCGACGACGAGATTGCAGCGGGCAACACCAGCGTTGGTTTTATCGCAATGGCCGTATCGGTGTCGGTGTCTTTTTTGATCGGCGCTTGTATCGGTTAGGGATCTCAGTTGAAGGAGTAGAACGACGTGAAAAACCTGGTCAGGGTGCTATTTATCGCCTCTATTCTGTTTTTGGCCGCGGGCATTATTTATTTGTGGAATGCTTAATTTGGTAACGAAAGGACGTAGTTGGGAATGGATACAACGATTTGCCCATGGTGCCAAACGGAGATCGTTTGGGATGAAGAGATAGGGCCGGAGGAGGTATGTCCTCACTGCCAAAATGAACTAAAGGGCTACCGGACGATCAATATAACGCTGGGCTCGGAGGAAGAGTTCGAAGACGAGGAGAACGATCATCCCTTCCATGATCGGAAGCATTCCCATGATGAGGAAGATGAGGATGCGGATGACGATCTTTACTGGGATGAGGATGAAGGCGACTCGCATCTCGGAGGCGTCCGCCGGGTTGAGGCGTTTACGGCATCGGGCGGCGATTTGCTGAAGTACGAGACTAGTGTGGAGAAACTGCTTGACGCGCAAGACGAAGTACCGGAATGTCCGCATTGCCGGGAATATATGGTGTATGCCGGGAAGCAGAAGCTGGTTCCGGATCACAGCGGATTTGTACCTGCCAATGGAGACCATCCGCTTCTGTCGGGGGATGCGGAGCTGAACGTGTATGTCTGCACCGCGTGCTTCCATGTCAGCCGGTTCTTGGGCGAAGACGCCCGGATCGCCATGATTCGGACGATTGCTGGTGAAGAAGACAATAAGTAAAAAATTTGGCAGCACTTAGCCCTGTCCTTGATGGACGGGGCTTTTTCGCGTTTGGGAGATTGCTGGCAAGCTTGCGGTTGTCTCATGCTTCGGTCATTTTTGGGTATCTTACAGGGGGAACTCGAAGTTTGGCCGGGAGGAGCGTATCTATGAAAAAACAGCTGAACAGCCAATCCATCCTGCTGCTGGCGGTGAACGGTCTGTTCGTGCTTGCCGGCGCCTTGTCGGGCACGTTCCTGAACGTCTATATCTGGAAAGTCAAAGCGGATTTTAACCTGATTGCCTGGTTTACGTTCAGCCAGCAGCTGGCCTTGGGACTTGTCTTTTGGATCGCCGGGAAATGGGTGAAGGAACGCGATAAAATGATCTTTTTACGGCTCGGCATTATCGTCTCGGGCATCTTCTATTTGCTGGTGCTGTGGACGGGCAAACATACGGTGGACTACATATGGCCGCTTGGGCTGTTGTTTGGAACCGGTTCGGGGTTGTTCTGGCTCGCCTTCAACGTCGTGTATTTCGAGGTGACGGATGTTGAGACGCGAGACCGATTTAACGGCTGGGTTGGGATCCTCGGTTCAGTGATCGGGATTTTTGGCCCGTGGATCTCCGGCTGGATCATCTCCATGAAACAAGGGGAGGCCGGATACCGGTTGATTTTTACCATCTCGTTAATTGTTTATGGGGTGGGGATCTTACTCAGCTTCTGGCTGAAAAAAAGAAAAACGGGAGGTCCTTATCACTGGCTGGCTCCCGTACACATGCTGAAGAAGGGAAGTCCGTGGCGCCAGGCGGCGCCCGCTTCGGCTGCGCATGGACTGCGTGAAGGCGTCTTTTCGTTCCTGATCAATCTGCTGATCTTCATCAGCACATCGGCGGAGTGGCGGATCGGACAGTTTTCGCTGATCACGTCCCTTGTCTCCCTCGTCAGCTTCTGGGCGGTGGGGAAATGGCTGAAAATCCCAGCACGCTACTACGGGATGCTGGTTGGAGCTTTGCTGATCACGGCGGTGATCCTTCCGTTGCTCTGGAAGGTCAATTACGTCACCCTGATGGTGATGGGGGTGGGGACGTCCTTGTTTTTGCCGCTTTACTTGATACCTGTCATCTCTTCGGTTTTCGACTTGATTGGCAACAGTCCGGAAAGCGTGGAGCAGCGGGTGGAGCTGATTGTCCTTCGCGAGCTTAGCATTACCGTAGGGCGATTGGGCGGAACGCTGTTGTTCATCGCGGTCTATTCCATCATTCCGCGCATGCCCACGATCACCTGGCTGATGTTCGCCTTGGGGGGGGCTCCGGTGCTGAGCTGGTTGGCCCTGCGCCGGCTGTTGAAGCGAGGGGCGGCCAAAGCCGCCTGATAGCTCTATTTCGGTGGTGTAGGCACGGGCTTGGTAGTCCGCGTGAGCGAAAAAATGGCCATGTCCTCCCGACGCGTACCGGTCAGGTGATCCACGATCATCTCCGCCCCGATCATGCTGCACACGGTCCCGTTTCCGCCGTACCCCTCCAGGAAATAAAACCCGGGAAAGTAGGGATGCGGCCCGATAAAGGGAAGGCCGTCCCGGGATTCTCCAAATACGGCTCCCCAAGCATAGCTGACGGACAGGTGGTCCTGATCCGGAAACCGTTTATGAATTTCTTCCAGCAACCGCTCGCTTTGCCGGATCTCTCGGCCCGCAGGCAGCTCTCCGCCGGAAAGCACCTCATCCAGCCCGCCGGCGATAATCCGTCCATCCGGCGTTGTTCTCATATATAGATAAGGCCTTGCTGTCTCCCAGATGAGGCTTTTTTCGTACCAGCTGTTCAAGGAGGCAACCGGCTCGGTGACGATGACGTAGGAGGCTCGGAAATGAGCACCGCTCTCCTTCTTGAACTGCTGTGCTTCGTAGCCGGTGGCCCAGATCACATGCTGGGCGGTTACTGTCCCGTCGCCGCAGCGACAGCGAATCCGTCCGCCTTCGTCGCGCTGGCTGCCATGCATCGGGCTATGCTCAAAGATGCGTACGCCTTGTCGCGCCGCCTCCCGCAATATACCGTGCACGAAGGTGTACGGGTTCATCTCCGCATCGCCCTTCGTGTAGATCGCCCCTGGGGCTTGGAAAGGAAAGCGGTCTGCGATATCGCCAGCGGACCACCAGACCGCAGGGAACCCCAAACGCTGAAGTCGTCCGCATTCCTCCTGCAGCGCGTCCACGTCTTGTTCGGAGCTGGCCAAGTATATCGTGCTGCGCTCCGTAAATCGTGCCGAACCGTCCAGTTTAGAGGCGATTTGCTTTAACCGTTCCAACGCATTGCGGCTAAGGCGATAGAAATGAACGGCAGGTTCCTCGCCGAAGGTATGGATCATCGAGGTGAGGGGTTTGTCGCTGGCATATTGCAGCAGCCCGGTGCTGGCCAGTGTGCTTCCGCCGGCGATTTGATCCCGTTCCACCAATACCGTATCGACTCCCCGCTCCGCCAGCAGGTAGGCGCATAGCACTCCGCCCAAGCCCCCGCCCACAACCAAGACTTCGCACTGAAGTTCCTGACTTAACGCAGGATAGGTGGGGGCATCCGGCAATGTTGAAGGCCAATAAAGCTTGCCGGTATGTAGTTTCATGAAGACCAGTTCATCCTTTCGAACATGGGAATTATATAGGATAAGGGGATTCCATCATTATATCCAACTGCGGAGAACTAAAAACGGCGAAAACCTGTACGGCGAACATATCGTACCTAGAGCGGGGCATACTACCGTAAGAAGGATCAAAAGAATAAGAAGGGATCAGCAGGATTTGAAGGATCATCCATCAGGAGGGAATGTTGATGTTTTACTCACAAATGCAGCCATTGTCGTTGAAAGAACTGGATTATATCGCCGACTCCATTTCCAACGAGGAGATGCTCACGAAGCTTTGCGCCGCGGCGGCCGCCGTCTCGCAAAACTTTGAAATCGAACAGGCGATGCTGGAGCACATCCGTGCCCATGAGCATCATCTGCATCTGTTAACGGATGCGTTGCGCCAACATCAAATGGCGGCTCCTTCTTCAGCCCCGAATTAATTTGCTTTCAAGGAGGAATATCCCGATGAATCATACGGACATCCAGGGTCTCTTACCCCAGAACGATTTGTTAAAATCGATTTTAGCTGATTTGCGCCGCACCGTACGAGAATATACGACCGCAACGACGGAGTCGTCCTGCCCAGCTGTTCGGCAGATGTTTACGGAGTTGACCAACAGCACCTTGCGATTGCAGGGAACACTGTATGAGCTGATGAAGCACCAAGGCATCTACTCCGCGCCGGCACCGGCACCGCGTCAATTGTTGGACAAGAAGCTGCAAGATGCGGAGAAAACCAAGCAGGAGCTGCGACAGTTCACAGAACAGCGGACTTCTCGGTGGACACCTCATGCCCATCAGGCGAACGTGGAAGCGCATCAACCGAATGTACTTCCGCCGTATTCGATCTAAAAGCCTAACCGTCCAATCCAAAACCTTACTTGGAGTGGACGGTTTTTCTATGCAGACGCCCAAAATTCATGTAATATAAGTATTAAATTTGTTCTGCAGACCGCTCAATTGAAGGGCTGCGGGGCATCGCTGGAGGATGAGGGATGAAACAACTAAGCGAATTGAAGCTCAAACTGCTGGACCTCCTCAAAGAGGACGCCCGCCGGGATGCAAACTTACTGGCGACGCTCGTCGGCTCAACGGCGGAGGAAGTGGCGCAAGCGATCCGTGAATTGGAAGAAGACCACGTCATCGTCAAATACGCAACCGTGGTAAATTCCAGTGCACTGGAAGACGAGAAGGTGACGGCGTTAATCGAAGTGCAAATTACACCTGAACGGGGACGCGGCTTCGATACCATCGCGGAGCGGGTATACCTGTTTCCCCAAGTCAAATCGGTATTTTTGATGTCCGGCGCATATGACCTGCTGGTGGAAGTTGAAGGCCGCAACTTGAAGGAAGTGGCGAGCTTTGTCTCTGACAAATTGTCCACCTTGGAGTCGGTGTTGTCGACGAAGACCCATTTTATTCTGAAAAAATACAAGCAAGACGGCATCATCTTCGAAGATCCCGAAGAAGACCGCCGTTTGTTGATATCTCCGTAAAGGAAGTAATGTTATGAGTATTCAATCACAGCGTGCTGAGCAATCGAGTAAAACGATGACATCGTATTTGGCTCCGCGGGTCCGCGAGATTCAACCCTCCGGTATTCGCCGCTTCTTCGATCTGGCCAGCGGGAGCAAGGATATTATCACGTTAGGCGTAGGCGAACCGGATTTTATCACCCCATGGCATGTCCGGGAAGCTTGTGTTTACTCTCTGGAGCGCGGGTATACGAGCTACACGTCCAATGCGGGAACGCCTGAGCTTCGGGAAGCGATCGCTGAGTATTTGTACACGGGTTATCAGGTGAAATACGACCCGAAAGACGAAATCCTCGTGACGGTGGGCGGCAGCGAGGCGATCGATTTGGCGCTGCGGGCCCTGGTGGAACCGGGTGATGAGATTCTTATTCCGGTGCCTTGCTATATCTCCTACTCGCCGATTACGATGATCGGGGGAGGGGTGCCGGTCGAAATTGAGACTTACGCCCAGTACGATTTTAAGCTCCAGGCTGAAGACTTGAAGGCGAAGATCACACCTAAATCCAAAGTTCTGATCTTAAATTATCCGAGCAATCCGACAGGCGGCATCATGACGTACGAAGATTGGCTGCCGATCGCAAAAATCGTTGAGGAGAACGATCTTATCGTTATTTCCGACGAGATTTATGCGGAGCTCACCTATGGGCAGAAGCACGTTAGCTTTGCTTCAATCCCGGGAATGAAGGACCGGACGATTCTGGTGAACGGGTTTTCTAAAGCATTTGCGATGACCGGCTGGCGGATGGGTTATGCATGCGGACACCCGGACTTGATCTATGCCATGCTGAAAATTCACCAATATACGGTGATGTGCGCTCCGGTGATGGGCCAAGTGGCTGCACTTGAGGCGCTGAAGAACGGGCTGGAGGAGAAAGACCAGATGGTCGAATCCTACAATCAGCGCCGCCGCCTGATCGTTCAGGGGTTGCGCGACATCGGGCTGGAATGTCACGAGCCGCAAGGGGCGTTCTATGCGTTCCCTAGCATCGCGTCCACTGGACTTAGCTCCGAGGAATTTGCTCAACGCCTTCTGCTCGAGGCGAAGGTGGCGGCAGTTCCGGGCAATGTTTTTGGCGCAGGCGGGGAAGGGTTCTTGCGTTGCTCCTATGCGACAGGAGTAAATCAACTCAACGAAGCGTTAAATCGAATGGAGCAGTTCGTCCGTAAATTGAAGCAAGGCTGATTTTACGAATCCCATCAGGCCCCTGCCTGAGAAGTTGGAGTTAATGGGGTTAATTAACAATTCTTTCATTTTCTAATTGCTTTAATTTTAATGGACATGGTATAATTCGATTTTGGAAGAAGGTTTTAATTTCTCAGGGAGGGATTTCTTTTGCGCGGTGAGTACAACATGCCTTACAATAATGCTTTATGTGCTGATGGCCGCGTCATGAGCCCGTGGATGGATCAAGAGGAACGGCCGCATTCACCGCAAGCCGTAACGCTGGAGGATGAAATTCACTTGCTTCGCAGCAAGATGGAACGGCTATTTCTGCAAGAAAAATCCTTTACTTCGGACATCGTGATTGAAATCAGCAGCTTATTGGACCTGAAAATTAATGAATTTATGAAAACAATGAGAACGACTCCGAAATCTATTCGACGTTAACGAACTTTGAACTTTTGAAGTGTGAAGGAGATCCGCTTTGCGGGTCTCCTTTTTGCGGTTCCAGCAGTTGCATGACCAGCCGAGCTGGGATTTATGGTAAGATGATACGAGAGTATGTCACGGGGAGGAAATGCAAATGTCGATCTATACGCGTTCCGGCGACCAAGGGCAAACCACGGTCATCGGCGGCAGAGTAACAAAAGATGATGCCCAGGTTGAAGCCTACGGTTCGATCGATGAACTGAACAGTTTTGTGGGACAAGCGGTCAGTTTATCGGATGAGGTGACGTTTAGCGATCTTCGTAAGCAACTGCTGGAGATTCAGCAGGAGCTGTTTGATTGCGGTTCCGATCTTGCTTACGTCAAGCTGTCGGAGAGCCGCTACAAGGTGACGCCAAAGCTCGCACAGCGGCTTGAAACCTGGATTGATCGTTATGAAGCGGACAATCCGCCGCTGGAGAAATTTATTTTGCCTGGGGGAACCCCGTTGGCTTCGGCCCTGCATGTCTGCCGGACCGTATGCCGGCGCGCCGAACGCCGCGTCGTTACGTTGAGCCAGGTTAAAGAGATTAATGCCGAAGTGCTGATCTATCTGAACCGATTGTCGGATTATTTCTTCGCAGCGGCTCGTATGGTAAATCATCGCCAGCAGGTGGCAGATATTGAATACGTGCGAAGTGGGAAGGTGTTTGGCAAGAAGTGAGTTCTGAATATTATGATCCGATTGAATATCAAGTACCGGCAACGGAGGACGGCTGGACGGTCAAAAGCGTGCTCCAGCGCCGAATGGGCATCTCCCGCAAGCTGCTGTCGCGGATTAAGCTGACCGAGCGCGGGGTGATGCTGAACGGGGAGCGGGTCTATATCAGCGTCCCGGTGAAGGCCGGAGATACGGTGAGCGTCTCGCTGGAGAAGGAAACCTCCACCGATATTCTGCCAGAGCCAATCCCGTTTGAGATCGTCTACGAGGATGAAGCGCTGCTGATTGTGAATAAGGCGGCGGGATTGATCGTGCATCCGACGCACGGTCACTACACAGGGACGCTGGCTAACGGCGTTGTGTATTATTGGCAGGAGAAGGGGGAGAAGTTCCGCTTCCGTCCTGTGCACCGGCTGGACCAGGAGACGAGCGGCCTCATCGCCATCGCTAAAAATGCCTACGTGCACCAGCATATTTCCGAGCAGCTGATTGCCGGTGAGGTGACCAAGAAGTATACGGCGCTGGTGCATGGTTGCCCGGCGGTGCCGGAAGGAACGATCACCGGTCCGATCGACCGTGACCCTGCCGAACCCCACCGCCGGATCATCACCCCGTCGGGCTATCCCGCGCTGACCGATTATAAGGTCACGGAAGCCTATGGCGACGGGGCTCGGGTTGAGCTGCGTCTCGGTACAGGACGAACGCATCAGATCCGCGTGCACATGACGTCGATCGGCCACCCGCTGATCGGCGACAAGTTCTACGGTATGCCGGGACTGGAACAGTTGCCGGCACCTGCGCGCGAACGAATCGCCCGCTTGGATGCGGCGATCGGGCGGCAGGCGCTCCATGCCTCCGAGCTGGGCTTCCGCCATCCGCTCACCGGCGAAGCACTGACTTTTAGATCAGAGCTTCCGGAGGATATGCGCAAGCTGGAGGAGTTGCTGCGTGGGGCGAGTTTTCGTGAAAGTGGTAAGGAGGAATAGAGAACATGAGCAAACTGAAGGTTTATCATTATCCGCAATGCGGGACATGCCGCAATGCAATTAAATCGTTGCAGGCCAAAGGGCATGAATTAGAGCTGCATCATATCAAGGAAACGCCGCCGAGTGCTGCTGAACTGGATAAGCTGGTAGAACTCAGCGGGCTGGAACTGAAGAAGTTTTTTAATACGAGCGGTGAGGTTTATAAATCAATGGGCTTAAAGGATAAGCTGGCAGAGATGTCCCGGGAGGAGCAGCTTCAATTGCTGTCCTCGAACGGTATGCTGATCAAGCGCCCGATCGTGACGGATGGCAAAACGGTAACTGTCGGTTACAAGGAAGAAGCCTACGAGCAGGCTTGGGGTAAATCAAATTAACGAGAAGGGTGGCTTGGGTGAATCGTGGATTTAGTGCAAAGGAGTGAAAAAACCATTCTGCTGGTGGACGGCATGGCGTTAATGTTCCGCGCCTATTACGCGTCAGCGGCAACCGGGTATATCCGGCGGACGAAAGCGGGTGTTCCGACCAATGCGGTGTACGGGTTTATGCGTTATTTTTGGGACGCGGTGCAGAAGTTTGGTCCGACGCATATCGCCTGTTGTTGGGATTTAGGCAGCAAGACGTTCCGGACGGAACAGTTTGCCGAGTACAAAGGCAATCGTGCGGACGCGCCGGAGGATCTGATCCCGCAATTCTCCATGATCCGCGAGGTGATGGACAGCTTAGGGATTCCGAACATCAGCTCACCAGGGTATGAGGCGGACGATTGCATCGGAACGTTGGCAGCGCGTTTTGGACAAGAGATGGATGTGCTGGTGCTGACGGGGGATCACGATATGCTGCAGCTGGTTAGCGAGCGAACGAGCGTGATCATTATGAAAAAAGGGCACGGTAACTACATGGTGTATACGCCGGAGACCTTGATGGAAGAGAAGCAACTAAAACCCGAACAGATCGTTGATCTGAAGGGATTGATGGGGGATACGAGCGATAACTATCCGGGCGTGCGCGGTATTGGCGAGAAAACGGCTCTGAAGCTCGTGCGAGAACACGGCTCCGTGGAGGGGATCCTGGCCAATCTGGACCAGTTGTCCAAATCGGTCCGTGCCAAAATTGAAGCGGACCTCGACATGCTGCATCTCTCGCGGCAACTGGCCAAGATCCGCTGTGACATTGAGCTGGAATGCGATGCGGAGACTTGTCGGTTCGAGCTGAACCCGGCGCAGGTAGTCTCCAAGTTTGAAGAGCTGGAGATGGCCAGCATCAGTGCCATGTTGGGTGTCGTTTGACGGTCCGCTAGCGAACCCTATTAATCCGTGAAGTACGGTTCACCTAATACCTGATAGAGAAAAGTGCGTAGTTCGATGCCCTCCTCCTCGCTCAGGTTATAAATATGTTCGAGGTACCCTTCCTCCTCCAGGTCGTCGGTGCCAAGAATGGCTGTGCGCCCGTTATGCAGGTCGGTGACCAGCTTCTTCCCATAGAAACGATTGGTTGTGGTGACCGCCAGGTCATAGCGCTTCAGCGATCCGCCGATGAACGTGACGAACCGGGTCGAAGTATTTTCGGTGCTGTCGGACAGGAAATCAAGCTCTTGATGCGGGTCGCTCATTCAGTAATGCCTCCCTTTTTTCGGATTGTCTCTAGTTATTATACTGGAAAACGGAAGACAATGGGAAAATGAATCCGATGCATTGACAGCTTGTCCTGTTATGGTATTATTAGGGATAACAGGTTACGTTTGGAGGAAGCACCTCTTTTGCGATATTCGCAGAAGAGGTGCTTTTTTGTTTTGCGTCCAAAATGAGGAATGGCCTCCTTCGTAGCTTAAAAATTATAGGAGGGACAGGTTGATGCGGATTGTATTTTTGAACAGTCTGGAGAAGAAGGACGGCGGGGCCATAATTCAAGGGGCCCAGGTGTGGATTGGAGAAGAGGACGGGATTTGGCGGATGGGCTGGAATGAGGTGACCGCGGATGACGAGCAGGAGGACCTTTGGTATGAAGGGGCTTCATGGTCGGAGATGCTACATGTTTACCGCCATCGATTGGCCGCCAAGCTCGGCGAAGGGTTTCGCCCCATCATGGAAGGCATCTGGGACGAGAAGGAAACGTTAACCGGACGGGGGATGGCGGCGCAGAAGCTGTTCTGTTATAGCGAGTTAAACAGCAATGAACCGGTATACAACGAGTTGACGGCTTGGCGTCGGAGAAAGGCTTCGTCTGAGCGCAAGGCGCCTTATTTAATCGCCAGCAATCGGTTGCTGCGTATGATCAGCGTATTCCTGCCGCAGACGGTGGAGGAACTGTTGCAACTGCCAGGTGTTGGGGAGAACAAGGCTGGCGAATACGGCGCTGAGTTGTTGGAAATCACCCGGACGGCCGAGCGGAAGCGCGGGTTCCCGCTGGATTGGGTCGACCAAGAAATCGATGACGAGGTGTTCCGTTCCTGGTTGTATAAGCAGAAGGAAGTAAAATATCGGGCGGAAATGGAGAAATTTAACGTCCGTCGCGCAGCGCTTGAAGCCTTGGCTGCAGGGGAGAAGGTCGAAGATATTTGCACCCGAGCGGGCATTGAGCGGCGAGATGCGGTGGAGCTGCTGGAGAGCTTGGAGAAGGAGGGCTACAACACCGATGACTTGGTGAGCGCTGAACTCGAGGCCATGCCCGAAGAAGAACAGCAGGCCGTATGGCAAGCTTACGAAGAACTGGGGGACACGCTCCTGAAGCCGGTGCTGCAAAAGGTGTACGGTCCCGAAGCCAGTGAAGGCGGCAATGGCAACCTGGATACGCTGTACGAGCGACTGCGCCTGATCCGCATCCGGTACCGCCGCCAGCGCGAGAGCGCCCGGCATGCGGGGTGAAGCGCAAAAGTTGCTTGACCTGCTAGAGTGGTAATGACGAATGATAGAGTGGTGTGGGGAGTATGAGTGATAAGTAGGCTTAGGGAGTATTAGACGAGTGGAAGTGTAATCAGTAGTTAGTGATAAGTGAATTAAGGCCAGTGTGGTAAAGTGTCGCAAGTGCGGTGACTGAGTTAGGTTAGCTAGTGAGATGTGATGGAAGTAAAGTTAGGCAAGTAAGAGTAAGTAAGTGTGAGTAAGTGTGAGTAAGTGTGAGTAAGTAGAGTATGTGAGATCAGTGAATCTAGTGAGGGTGATATGGTAAAGTGCCAAAGGTGTGGTGGTTGATGTGGTGACTGATATGGTTGAGTTAAGTTAGACTAACTATAGTAAGTGCAGCAGTTGAACTGCGGTTGGCGTTACTTGAATTGTGGACAGTCGAAGGACTATTCCCTACCGGCCGTGTGAACTGCAATAGTGCAGTTCATTTCGGGGAATTTTGGGAAAAGTAGCCCATTTATCGAAAATAGACTGCACTTTTGCAGTTAAGAGCTGAATTTTGGGCGTTTTACAGCAAAATAACTGCACTTTTGCAGTTCGCGCACAACACAACTCACTTAGCACTCGCTGAATTCGATCAGCTTCGCAGACTCGTACGCACGTCCATCGCATACTCTGGCGCAAGTCCGTCACAGACCCAGGCGCACCGCAAGACGAGAGTCATGCCCCCATCTCACCCCAGGCCGGACGGGCTTCCTAACATTCGTCCCGCGAATCTAATCCCCTTCCATGGCTGAAGATGATTTCGCCCGCTTCGCGAGATCAACTGGCTAACGTCCCAACCCAAAAGGCCAACGCGGACGCTAGCCCGTGTTGGCCTTACTGTTTATATCCAATCTCTCTTCCGGAAGATGAAGTACATCCCTAAACCAAGCACGCCCATAATGCCAAGGACGATAAAATAGCCGTATCGCGAATGCAGCTCCGGCATATTGTCGAAGTTCATCCCGTAGATCCCGGTGATCAGTGTCAGCGGGATGAAAATCGTCGTAATCGCGGTGAACACGCGCATGATTTCGTTGGCGCGGTTGGCGATGGCGGCCTGGTAGGCCTCGCGTAAGTTGCCGACGAGCTCGCGGAACGTGTCGAAGTTCTCGGAGATCTTCACGGCGTTTTCGTAGATGTCGCTGAAGTATTTTTGCAGCTGGTCGTCGATTAGACGAAGGTCTTTCTTGTTCAAAATATTGATGACTTCCTTCTGCGGCCCCAGCACTTTCTTCAGCCACAAAATTTCACTTCGCAGCCCGATGATTTCGTTCAGGTGCGAACGTTTGGTATGCATCAGAATGTCTTCTTCCAGCTTCTCGATCTTCACTTCGATCCGGTCGCCGACGGTGAAGTAGTTATCAACCACCAGGTCGACCAGCAGGTACAGGAATCGGTCGGGCTCGCTGACCTCCTGCTCCCACAGGATCGGCTTCACCGCACGAAGTTCGTTGATCTTCTGTTTAGTAACTGTAATGATATAATGCCGTCCCAAGAAAATGTTCAATGCACGCAGGAAAATTTCCTCGTCATCATACCGAATGCTATTTACAACGATGAAATAGTGGTTGTCGTAGGTTTCAATCTTTGGCCGTTGCTCTTCTTCGCTTAAGCAGTCCTCCACAGCCAGATCGTGCAGCGAAAATAAAGGCTGCAGCAGGGCAAGGTCATCCACCCCCGCGTCGATCCAATAGAAGCCTTCTTCCGGAGGGGTGGTTGTTAATTCCACGTCCTCAACGGGGGTAAATACGCCGGCTAGAACATGACGGATTTTCATAAGCTCTCACTCCCTTTCCCCGGGCCTGAAGGCCTGGGATGCTCTTGTTGCAGCATAGGAAAGGGACCAACCGCGGGTTCGCCCGGCAACGATCAAAAAGGCGTTTATGCAAACACCGGGAAACGAAAGTGCCCTCTACGTTCCGCAGGCACCCAGCGGGTCGGTATCCTATGCAATTGTTTGACCTGGGTATTCCTCTGCGGACTCGGGTCGCCTTCCATTCTCGGTTTCACCTCGCTATAATCAGGTTACATGTTGATGCGTCAAACCCTAGGCCCGTCTGGGCCCAAAGGCACTTGTCTAGTATAACGCCAGCGAATGAAATGTTTCAACCCAAAAGTATACTATGTGCACGGGAGCCAAGCGGTCCATGAATACCGTGTGATTTTTCTCGCAGAGTTCTTGACGGAATGCCATCCGATACTTTAAAGTGAATGTCAGGGAGTACGGGCAACGGCCCAGACCCCGATCCTAACTAAATACAGCGAAATCTTATCAAGAGCAGGTGGAGGGACTAGCCCGATGATACCCGGCAACCGGCGATGACAACCATCGCAGCGGTGCTAATTCTTGCAGAACCGTCCGTATCGAATACGGGGCGGCTTCTGAGAGATGAGAGAGGCGCATACCGAATACGTAATGACCTTTCTCCCCGTGAGAGAGGTCATTTTTGTATACACGGCCCCTCGAAACGGATGTTGAGTTGAGAATGACGCTACGATTAAAGGAGTGAAACCACATGCCGATTAAAGTCCCGGATCATTTACCGGCCAAGGACGTGTTGACCAACGAGAATATTTTTGTCATGGATGAAAGCCGTGCCTATCATCAGGACATCCGCCCGCTGCGGATCGCGATTCTGAACCTGATGCCTACCAAGGAAACGACGGAGACCCAAATCCTGCGTTTGCTGGGGAACACGCCGCTTCAGGTGGAGATCGTTCTGCTTCATCCGAGCACGCATACCTCAAAAAATACGTCCGCAGAGCATCTGGAGATGTTCTACAAAACGTTTGGCGATATTCGCAATCGCCGCTTTGACGGCATGATCGTGACAGGGGCACCGGTCGAGCAATTGGATTTTGAAGAAGTGAACTACTGGGAAGAGTTGAAGGAAATCTTCGAGTGGTCCAAAACCCATGTCACTTCGACCATGCACATCTGTTGGGCCTCTCAGGCCGGATTGTATTACCACTATGGCGTTCGTAAGGTTCCCCTGGCGAAAAAATGCTTTGGGGTCTTCTCCCACACAGTCAACGATCCGAAGGTGAAGCTGCTGCGCGGATTTGATGAAGTATTCCAAGTCCCGCACTCCCGTCATACGGACGTGGAACGTTCGGACATTGAGCGGGTGCCGGAGCTGCAGATTCTAGCGGAATCGGAGGAAGCCGGCATTTACTTGGTCGCCACCCGTGACGGGAAGCAGATCTTCGTAACCGGGCATTCCGAATACGATCCGGATTCGTTGAAATGGGAGTATGACCGGGATATCGCGAAAGGCATGGACATCGATCTGCCGGTGAACTATTTCCCGAATAACGATCCGACACGCGCCCCGCGTTCTTCGTGGCGGGCCCATGCAAACTTATTATTTTCCAATTGGTTAAACTACTATGTGTATCAAGAAACGCCGTACGATATCGATCAAACGGCCGACTTTGTATATGAGATCTAAAAGTGGAGGGATTGCAGGTGGGGGAGAGAAACAAGGAATGGCGCATCGAGAGTAGATTGGCACAAATCGGATCGGTCGAAGAGCCGGTCACAGGCGCGGTGAATTATCCGATATATCAAGCCACGGCGTTTCGGCATCCGCGCCTGGGGCAAAGCACGGGCTTCGATTATATCCGTACGAAAAGCCCTACCCGCAAAGTGCTGGAAGATGCAGCGGCGGCTCTGGAATCCGGCGATGCCGGGTTTGCCTGTAGCTCCGGGATGGCCGCGTTGCAGACGGTATTTACGTTATTTTCGCAAGGCGACCATCTCATCGTATCGCTGGACCTTTACGGAGGCACGTATCGCTTGCTAGAGCGGATTATGTCCAAATTTGGCGTAACCGCATCTTATGTGGATACCAACGATTTGGATGCCCTTGAACGTGTACGTCAAGAGAACACGAAGGCCGTTATTATTGAAACGCCAACCAATCCGCTGATGATGATTACTGATCTTGAAGCGGTATCGACATGGGCGCGGTCCCACGGCCTGCTCACGATCGTGGACAATACGCTCATGACGCCGTATTTCCAGCGGCCGATTGAGCTTGGTGCTGACATTGTAGTTCACAGTGCAACCAAATATTTAGGCGGCCATAACGATGTCTTGGCCGGCCTGATCATTACCAAAGGCGAAGAGCTGTCCCAGGAGATGGCGATTCTGCACAACTCGATAGGCGCGGTGCTCAGCCCGTCCGATTCGTATCAGCTGATGCGCGGCATGAAGACGCTGGCGCTGCGGATGGAGCGGCACGAGAGCAACGCGCTGGCAATCGCCAAATTCCTACAGACCCATCCTCAAGTAGCCGAGGTGTTCCACCCGGGCTTGGAGGATCACCCAGGGTATGCGACGCAACGGAAGCAGTCGAGCGGCAACACGGGGATCTTCTCCTTCAAAGTCACGGATGCTCGGTACGTTGAACCGGTGTTACGCAATCTCAATCTGATTGCATTTGCCGAAAGCCTTGGCGGCGTCGAATCGCTGATGACCTATCCTGCGGTGCAGACCCATGCCGACATTCCGGAGGAAATCCGCAATGCGGTAGGCGTGGATGATCGGTTGCTGCGGTTCTCCGTGGGCATCGAGCATGTCGAGGATTTGATTGCGGACCTGAGTCATGCACTGGAAGCGGCACGGCAGGAAGTTGAAGGGGGACAAGGCGTATGAGCGGGCAGGAGAAACGGGACAACAAATTTGAAACGAAACTGATTCACTTCGGCAGTGAGGTGGACGAGGCTACCGGCGCATCCAGCGTACCGATTTATCAGGCGTCCACGTTCCATCATCACGATATTTTTAATCCGCCGCAGCACGACTACAGTCGTTCCGGGAATCCGACTCGGCAGGCGCTGGAGGATTACATTGCCGTATTGGAAGGCGGGGTCCAGGGCTTCGCGTTTGCCAGCGGGATGGCCGCGATTTCCACCACGCTGATGCTGCTCTCGGCTGGCGATCATCTTATCGTGACCGAAGATGTGTACGGGGGGACATATCGGCTGCTGTCCAATATTTTGACCCGGATGAACATTGAAACGACCTTCGTAGATATGACCCAGCCGGAACTGGTGAAGGCGGCTCTGAAACCTAACACGAAAGCTGTCTATATGGAAACGCCGTCCAATCCTACGTTAAAAATCACCGATATCGCGAAAATCTCCGCGTGGGCGCGGGAACATGGGTTGCTTAGCATCGTGGATAATACGTTTATGACGCCGTACTACCAGCGTCCGATTGAGCTGGGGACCGATATCGTGCTGCACAGCGCAACGAAATTCCTCGGCGGACACAGTGACGTGTTGGCCGGTCTGGCGGTAGCTCGGACGGAAGAAATAGCCCGTCAGCTGAAATATGTGCAGAACGGGCTTGGTACCGTCCTCGGCGCGCAGGATTCCTGGCTGCTGATGCGTGGCATGAAGACGTTGGGAGCGCGGATGGCGCACAGCGAAGTGAGCGCGCGTAAGCTGGCCGACTGGCTGAGTCGGCGGAGCGACATCGAAGCCGTGTACTATCCAGGCCTGCCGAATCACCCCGGCCGCGAGGTTCAGGAGAAGCAATCCACCGGGTATGGTGCGGTGGTCTCCTTCGACGTTGGGTCGGGCGAGCGGGCCAAGAAGCTGCTGAATCAAGTGAAGCTGCCGCTCGTTGCGGTCAGCCTGGGTGCCGTCGAGAGTATTCTCTCCTACCCGGCGATGATGTCGCATGCTTCGATGCCGCCGGAGGTTCGCGCCGAGCGGGGCATTACCGACGGGCTGCTGCGTTTCTCCGTCGGACTGGAGGACATCGACGATTTGCTCGCCGATTTGGATCAGGCGCTTGCCAACAGCTGAATAGGCTCGTGAACGAATTAAAAGGCCGCATTATGCGGCCTTTCTCGCTTTTTTCTATGAAGTGCCCTTGCTCCTTTGGCGTCTGTGCCGTGATTGGGTGCTGTTTTTCCTGGGCGGACTGTGTTACGATTGAATTAACATTTTAAATTTTCAGGTATCGCCTGGGATTCATTTATTTGTTCTAAGGAGGCAGTGAAATGACTGCAATCGACGATATATTAAACAAAGCGCTGCAGGGCGGACGCCTGGATTTGGAGGATACGATCCAATTGTTCGAATCCGACGAAGTGGAGAAGATCGGACATACCGCCAACATTTTGATGGAGCGCAAGCATCCTGAACCGATCACCACGTTTGTGATTGGGCGGAACATTAACTATACGAACATTTGTGACGTATATTGCCGGTTCTGCGCTTTTTACCGTCGGCCGGGCTCTGAGGAAGGGTATGTGCTTCCGGACGAAGTGATTTTTCAGAAAATCCAGGAAACGGTAGACGTCGGCGGCACTGAGATTCTGATGCAGGGCGGAACTAACCCGAATTTACCTTTTAGCTATTATACAAACTTATTGAAGGCGATTAAGGAGCGGTTCCCGAACATCACCATGCACTCGTTCTCTCCTGCGGAAATCATGAAGATGAAGGAAGTTTCCGACGGGCTTTCGCTGGAAGAGGTTTTGCGCGAGATTCATGCAGCAGGTCTGGATTCCTTGCCGGGCGGCGGAGCTGAAATTTTGGACGACCGCACACGTCGTAAAATCAGCCGCTTGAAAGGCTCTTGGAGAGACTGGATGGACGTGATGCAAACGGCCCATAAAATCGGCATGAACACAACCGCCACGATGGTGATCGGGTTCGGCGAGTCGATGGAAGAACGGGCGCTGCATCTGCTGCGTGTGCGGGAAGCACAGGATGAGTGCATCCAGAACGGGTATCCGTCCGAAGGATTCCTGGCCTTTATCCCATGGACGTTCCAGCCGGACAACACGAACCTGAAAGCGGAACGGCAAACGCCGGAATCCTATCTGAAGACAGTCGCGATCAGCCGGATTGTGTTGGATAACATCAAAAACCTGCAGTCCTCTTGGGTAACGATGGGTCCGGAAGTCGGCAAATTGTCGCTGCAATACGGATGTAACGACTTCGGCAGCACGATGATTGAGGAGAACGTTGTATCGTCCGCCGGTGCGACCCATAAAGTAAATATCGAATCGATCCTGTCGATCATTCGTTCCGCAGGCAAAGTTCCGGCGCAACGGAATACAAAATATGAGATTTTGCGCGTGTTTGATGAAGAAACGACGGTCGAACGCGATTTCATTATGCAAAACTAACTTGATCCGATTCTAAAATATTGCTGGCAGAACTGCCTTTCATTCCATGAACGGTTCCCGTATATCCGCTACCTTCCCACCATATACTTGGAGAAGGAAGCGGAAGGGGGCCAGATTCATGGATTTTTTTACTGTACGCGTCAATTGCGGTTCCGCCGAATCGGAGGAACGGTTCAAAGCTTGGTTACAGGAGGCCGTCAGCAGCTTACATAACCGTGAGGTACGGCTTCGCTTTCAAGCGGCCGCAGGCGGGATGCTGGAGGCGGTGCTCATGGGATGCCCGGAAGCCAGCAGCGGGGAGCAAGCTGCTGGCGATCTACAACTGATTGACTGTTTGTCGCAAGGTATCGCAGAGTACATCCTCCGCGAGAAGGAAGCAGAGATCGCCGCCAGAGTCATGCGACGGGATTACAGCTTCGAATCCCGCGAGGAAGCGGAGCAGGTGCATGACATGGTGAACCGGCTTCTGGCCGAAGATGCGGTTACCGGCTGTGCCCGTGATCAACGCAAAACGTTGGTACAAGAAGCACTGCGTGAGTATTTGCAGTCTTCTTCCCAGCTCCATCTAGAAGGGTTCGTCTGGTTTCGCCTCAAGGCTTATGAGGACAAGCTGCGTGAAATTGTAGACTATGCCGTAGACGAGTTTTTGCTCGACAAGCAATATGAGGAATTTATTGGGCTGCTGCAGTATTTTGTGTATTTCCAGGAGCCTTTGACCCCTTTAGTCCATTTGATGCATAAGCAGGAATCTGAATTTGCGATTCTGAACGAGCAATTTACGCCGATTCGTGTGCCGGCATCCGGCGGGGTTATCGCGCGGATTGCCGATCAGGAGATGCAGATGGAGGACGTGATCGTCAGCACCTTGATCTCCCTCTCCCCGGACCGGATCTTGATTCATACTCAGGAACCTGATGCCCAGGTGATTACGACGATCTCGCGGATATTTGGCGAGCGGGTGGAGATCTGCTTGTTATGTCCGCATTGCCAGCTATTCCATCAGGAGACGCGGCGCCTAGATCAAGGATAATGATGAAGACGTTTCTTGACGAACGGGGAAGTTCGCATTATAATTACTTGCATTAAGTGAACTACCTTAAATAGCGTGGACAAAGACATGAGCCAGAAGGCTTGAACGGTGCAGAGAGAGGGAACTTGGCTGGAATTCCCTTCGGATTCGCTTTTGGTTTACCCCTTTGTAGCTGTATTCCCGAACCTTCGTGAAGTAAGGAATACCGGTTCATTCCCGTTAACGAATGCCGAATTAAGGGCCATATCCGAGTGTGATGCACGGGTGAGTGTTGTGGATTGGCCGAATGAGGGTGGAACCACGGGTATATAACGCTCGTCCCTTTCCGGGACGGGCGTTTTTTAATTTGTCCGCTTCCGGTAACCAATTCTATTTTTAGGGAGGAAATCAAGGTGGCAGTATCAGTTGTTTTGCCGGACGGTTCGGTTCGGGAGTATGCGGAAGGCAGCAGTTTGGAGGATGTGGCGGCTTCGATCAGCAGCGGGTTGCGTAAAAATGCGCTGGCCGGGAAGATCGATGGTAAAGCTGTCGATTTAAATACGAAGCTGGTTGACGGCGCGAAAGTGGAAATCATTACGGCGGATTCCCAGGACGGACTGGAAATAATGCGTCACAGCTGTGCGCACTTGATGGCGCAGGCGGTAAAACGCCTGTACGGCAACAAAGAAGTGAAGCTGGGCGTCGGTCCGGTGATCGAGGACGGATTCTACTATGACATGGATCTGGAGCATCCGCTCAATCCAGAAGATCTGCAGAAGATTGAAAAAGAAATGGAACGCATTATCGGTGAAAACCTGCCGATTACTCGTCGTGAGGTGAGCCGTGAAGAAGCGTTAGCGATTTACACCGAGCTCGGGGATCCGTATAAGCTAGAGCTCATTCGCGACTTGCCGGAAGACAGCGTCATTTCGATTTATGATCAAGGCGAATTTTTCGACTTGTGCCGTGGGCCGCACGTGCCTTCGACCGGGAAGATTAAAGTGTTTAAGCTGCTCAGCGTGGCCGGTGCTTACTGGCGCGGCGATAGCAAAAACAAAATGCTGCAGCGCGTATACGGCACTGCCTTTATGAAGAAAGCAGATTTGGATCATCATCTGCACATGTTGGAGGAAGCGAAGAAACGCGACCACCGCAAGCTGGGTAAGGAACTTAATATCTTCACGTTCAACAACCTGGTTGGTCAAGGCTTGCCGATCTGGCTGCCGAAGGGAGCGACAGTTCGCCGGACGCTGGAACGTTATATCGTTGATATTGAAGAAAGACTGGGTTACCAGCATGTATACACTCCGGTGCTGGGGAACGTCGATTTGTATAAAACATCGGGTCACTGGGAGCATTATCAAGAAGACATGTTCCCGAAAATGGCGATTGATACGGAGGAATTCGTACTTCGTCCGATGAACTGCCCGCACCACATGATGGTGTATAAGAGCGATATGCGCAGCTACCGCGACTTGCCGATCCGTATCGCCGAGCTGGGGATGCAGCATCGCTATGAAATGTCCGGTGCTTTAACCGGCTTGCACCGCGTACGTTCGATGACGCTGAACGATGCCCATATTTTCTGCCGTTTGGATCAAATCAAAGATGAGTTTAAGCGCGTTCTAGATCTGATCAAGCAGGTGTACAACGATTTTGGCATTCACGAGTACCGGTTCCGGCTGTCTTACCGTGATCCTCAAGATACGGAGAAATACTACCAAAACGATGAAATGTGGAATACGGCGCAGCGGATGCTTCGCGAAGTTGTAGAAGAAGCCGGCTTGCCGTTCTTCGAAGCGGAAGGCGAAGCCGCGTTCTACGGACCGAAGCTGGACGTACAGATCAAAACGGCGCTGGGCAAGGAAGAGACGCTGTCGACAGTGCAAATTGACTTCCTGCTGCCGGAACGTTTCGAGCTGGAATACGTGGGTGACGACGGTCAGAAGCATCGTCCGGTCGTGCTGCACCGTGGTATTCTCGGGACGATGGAACGCTTTACGGCCTTCCTGCTGGAGAACTTCGCAGGGAATCTGCCGCTCTGGCTGGCTCCGGTTCAAGCGAAAGTGCTTCCGGTATCCAGCAACTTTGACGCTTATGCTCGTCAGGTTGAAGATAAACTGCGGGCTGCCGGCATCCGCGCCGAAAGCGATCTGCGCAACGAGAAGCTCGGCTATAAGATCCGCGAAGCTCAGCTAGAGAAGCTGCCATACATGCTCGTCGTAGGCGAAAACGAGCAAAGCGCCGGCACCGTCTCTGTCCGCAAACGCGGCCAAGGCGACCTGGGCGCTAAAGCGGTGGAAGAAGTGATTGCTCAGCTGCAAGAAGAAATCCGGAACCACGTGATTTAATTCGTCTGTAAGCTGATAGAGGCTAAAATGTTGTACGAAATACAATATTTTAGCCTTTTTTATTGCGGTAAGGAAGGAGAGTTCAACGAACGAAGTCTACTCCACTTATAAACGCTCCAACTGCAAAAGTGCAGTTCGCGATGTGCAAAATTCCGATCTTAATAGAGCTTTAATGTAAAAGTGCATTCCGTTATAGGGGGGTTAACAGAACCGGAGGTTTTGAGCGGGAACAAACTGTATTTTTACATCAAAAGGGCCCCAGGTGCGGGATTTGAGCAAAAATAACTGCACTTTTGCAGTTGAGAGCGGATCGTGAGCATCGTGCTGGAAAGCCAGGATGTATAGAATTGGGCGTATGTGGAAAACCTTTCGAATAAGGGGGAGGTTTTCTCATGCGCCAATTTCATTTCTGGCACAAGTTTAGTACACGCTGTTTGCTTGCAGGATTGCTTGTATTTACGATGGCAGCGGATCTGCCGGCTGGGGGCTTCCAGCCGCAAAGCATATACGCCAACCAGCAATATCGGAATTACGCAGAATGGCTGGAGCTGAAGCAATCGCAGCAACTGCAAGCGGTAAGAACAACACGACAATACCAATATCAACGGGGGATCATAATGAACCCGGAACATAAACAGGCTCAACAAGCTCAGCCTGAACGCAAGAAAAAAGCGGTGGAAACCGTCAAAGTACTGGCAACCGGTTATACCGCCGGCTATGAATCCACCGGCAAGAAGCCCAACCATCCGCAATACGGCATTACGTATTCGGGTGTTCGGGTGCGGCGTGACAAAGATACCGTCTCGACGATTGCTGCCGACTTAAAGATTTTTCCGATTGGTACGATCCTTTATATTCCGGGGTATGGCTACGGGGTCGTTGCTGATAAAGGCTCAGCAATCCGCGGGCACAAAATCGACCTTTATTTTGACACCATCAAGCAGGTTTATAAGGAATGGGGCAAAAAAGAGGTTGAGGTCCAGGTGGTCCGTAAAGGAGACGGCAAGTTAACCGAAGAGATGCTGAAGGAGCTTGGCAAAGCGATGGAAGTGAACAAGGAAATTCCCGAAAACCTTTGGGATAAGGCGATTTAAGCTTCGCCCACCTTCGCTTTTCGCTCGCATAATTCATCTTCCCAGTTCGCATAATAAGGTTCGTGGCCCACGACTAGGGGGCTGCGAAAACGCCGACGAATCCACAAAATTGGCGTATGCGAGAGGGAGGTGAAGAATCATGGCAAATCAAAAGAAAGCCGCTTCTCCAGGTTACAAAACACCGAACGAGAAGTTTAATGAGGAATTTGCTGAAGAAAGTACAGCAACCGTTGCTCAGAAAGCGAAAGCTTCTCGCAATGCAACGACTCCAGTGAACAAACAACAATAATGATCGCATAGAGCGAAAAGAGCGTCCCAATAAGGGGCGCTTTTTACATATATTCCCTTTCCCCTCGGTCTCGAGACCGATCAAGCTTTCCATCCCGCGCCGCTGTTCATCACCTTATCCTTCAGGTAAACTGGCATTAGTAAGAGGCAGTCCATTGGAGGTTACGATATGAGAAATGGGTTATTTGGAAGATTAATTGGAGGGATGGTGCTGGTCGGGATCGGGGGCGTGTTTCTTCTGAATCAGCTCGGAGTGACCGATTTCAGCATCGGTGAAATGTTCGCGACTTACTGGCCCTTGTTTCTGATATTAGGAGGGTTGGCGAACTTAACTAACGGCGGCTGGCGGGGCGGTAACTTTATCGGCAGTGTCGTATTACTGCTCATCGGCGGGTATTTTCTGGCTCGCAATCTGAATTTTATCGACTTAAGTCCGGGCGACTTTTTCCGCTTCTTCTTCCCGGTGATATTGATCATCGGCGGGCTGTTCGTCATATTCAGACCGCGTGATCCGGATCGGCACAAACGGCGCGACGATTCTCCGCCGCCTCCGATGCCGCCGCTTGATCCACCGCCGCCAACATTCCATCCGGAGATGGAGTCTCCGCTGGATTCAATTTTTGGCTCGATGGAGAAGGAGAAAGAGAAGGAAGAAGCAGCGAAGCAGGAAAAATCGCGTTTTTCCTCTCCAAATTTTGGGCATCACCAGCAGGATAGCGGTTTAGGAGGTCATGGACCGGTCATCCAGAAGAGTGGTTTTATCGGTGATGTTCACTTGGGTCAGGATTATTTCCAACTGAAACCGATGAATATCTCCCATTTTATCGGCGATACGATTATTGACCTGACGAAGGCGCAAATTCCTTACGGGGAAACCAAAATTAACGTTTCGTCTTTCATCGGCGATGTAAAAGTGTTCATCCCTGACGATATGGATATCGGGATTGTGGCCACTTCCAGCGCGTTCATCGGCGATTTGAAAGTGCTGACGCAGAAGCAAGGCGGCTTCATGAGCAGCGTCACCGCGGAATCTCCGTATTATGGCGAAGCCAGCAAGCGGATTAAGCTGATTGTCAGCGTATTTGTCGGCGACGTTAAAGTGAACATGGTAGGGTAACCTGATGATTGTGCGGCGGATCTTGATGAATACGAAGTGGGAGCTGTTGTGTTATTTCTTGCTCACCGGCAGCCTGACGGCGGTTGCCTTCTATATCGGAACGACGACCGGGGTCATCGTAGTTAGCGATTCCTCGGTGTGGATTTACGATATGGCAGGCATCGTCGTTTTAGCGCTGATTATTGGCTATATTGCCGGTCGGCGCATCCAGGGGAAGATCGATCACTTACACCTGAACATGCTGCAGGTCGCCAAGGGGAACTTATCGGTGCGGATGCCGGAAACGGCAGATCAGACCTTTAACGGAGTGTATCAGGAATTTAACAACATGATAGAAGCCATGGAGAAAAAAATGCAGCTGCTTCAACAGCTCGGCGAGCAAGAGGTTGTTGAGAAGGAGCAGGCTGCAGAAAAAGCGGTGCTGGAGGAACGCAGACGGCTGGCCCGCGATTTGCACGATACCGTCAGCCAGCAGCTCTTTGCCATTCATATGGCGGCTTCCTCTTTGCCGAAGGTGCTGGAAAACAACGCAGCCCAGGCAGAAACGGTGCTGAATCAACTGATCCAGATGTCGAATACGGCGCAAAAGCAGATGCGTGCCCTCATCGCCCAGTTACGTCCAATGGAGCTGGTTGGCAAATCATTGGCTGAGGCGTTGGATCAGTGGTTTCCTGACTATTGCCGGCAGAACGGACTCAAAGGGATTAAGGATATGGACATCCAGGGAGACATGTCGGAAGCGAAAGAACATCAGCTGTTCCTTATCATCCAGGAAGCGATGGCGAATATTGTGAAGCATGCCGGAGCCAGCATGGTCAGCCTGTCGTTGCGAGAAGGTCCGCGTCAAGTGGTGCTTAGTATCAGTGATGACGGACAAGGCTTTAGCAACACGCATCAGAAGCAGGGCTCCTACGGGTTAACGACAATGAAGGAGCGGGCGGAGAAGCTTGGCGGCCATGTGGAAATCATTAGTAAGCCTGGAGCAGGAACGACAATTCGGGTGCATATTCCGAAGTTTGAGGAAGGAAAAGGGGGAGCCGCGGATGAGCAAGATCAAGGTGATGATCGTTGATGACCATGACATGGTACGAATGGGGTTAAAGACGTATTTGATGCAAGACCCGGGGTTTGAGGTGATCGCCGAGGCCGGAGACGGGCGTGAGGCGGTAGAGATGTTGGAACGAGGATTGCCGGAGGGGCTGCCCGACATCATACTGATGGATTTGATGATGCCGGAAATGAACGGAGCCGAAGCAACCAAGGAAGTGCGGAATCGGTTTCCGGATATGAAAATCGTGATTCTCACCAGCTTCCTGGAGGATGATCTCGTTGTGCAGGCGGTTGAGGCCGGCGCGGTCAGTTATGTGCTGAAGACCGTCTCCGCCGAGGAGTTGATTTATGCGCTGCAAGGGGCCTTCCGCGGGATGCCAGTGATGACAGGTGAAGTGGCCCAAGCGCTCACCCGCGGCCTCCGTCAGCGTACCGTACAAGGGGATGACTCGGGGATGACCGAGCGGGAGAAGGAAGTGCTGCTGTTAATCGCCGAGGGAAAAAGCAACAAGGACATCGCTGAAGAGCTGCATATCAGCATCAAGACAGTCAAAACCCACGTCAGCAACCTGCTGATGAAATGCGAGCTGGAGGACCGCACGCAGTTGGCCATCTATGCCCACCGGCAAGGTTGGGTAGGGCGTTCATAGATTGATTAGACGGAAATAGCGCCTGATGGGGCGCTATTTTTTAATCTGTAATGCACCATTCTAGCTTTTATCTCCTTTTTAATTGTTTTTAATGTATGTTTAAGGTTTCTGGTACAGAATAAAAATCAAGAAAGCAAGAAAAACAAGTTACCCCTGAACCACTCGGGGGAAGGAGGTCAATCAAGATGGATGATCAAAAAAATAAATCGAGCCAACCTTTTGAAGAGGACGCGAACAATACCAATGAACCGAAGCGTCAAGAATCTTCGGAGTCGAGCTCTTCCTATTATTATTCTTACGGACCTTTTCAATCCTATGGAAAAAACAACGAGGAGTCTGGACAAACAACAGGATACTCACAGAGTCAACCTGAAGAAGTAGAAGTGACGAAACCGCAGCCGCTGAAACCTTATCCTTCTTCCTATGAAATGATTCGCAGCGCGGCTGAATCCACAAGCGGATCAAATGGAGATGGACGCAGCAGCTTGCCGGCTGCCAAGAGTGCGAACTGGCAATACAACACTAAACCGCAGCGTAAATCCTCCGTTCGTTCGGTGATCGCCGGTGTCTTAGCCGGCATGCTGATCATGACCGGCGCGATGTTTTATGCGGACCGTGCGAACTTGTTTACCCCGGATCAGGCGGCATCCTCTTCGGTACCGGCATCAAGCAATACATCCAATAGCAGTGGTTCCGATTCGTCCGGCAAAGCAACGGCTGCACTGTATCCGGTAACGGATTCCGGTGAGGTGACGAAAGTCGTGAATCAAGCAGGTCCGGCCGTTGTTAAAATTGAAACGTTAACGGATGCCAGCAAGCAAAGAAGCAGCAACCCGTACAGTAACGATCCCTTCTACCGTTACTTCTTTGGCGATGACTTCTTTGGCTCTGGCGGCAATGGCAGCAACAACGGCGGCTCCTCGGGTTCGAGTCAACTCGTGCCGACAGGGATTGGATCGGGATTTATTTTCGATAAAACGGGTTACATCTTAACGAATGAACACGTGGTGCATAACGCCGATGTGGTGCAGGTTACCGTCCAAGGGACAGATAAGCCTTATGAGGCTAAAGTGCTGGGTACCAGCTATGAGCTGGACTTGGCTGTATTGAAAATCGACGGTGACAATAACTTCCCTTCGATTCCGTTGGGCAACTCGGACAACACGCAGGTTGGGGAGTGGCTGGTCGCGATTGGGAACCCGCAGGGCTTTGACCACACGGTGACGGCCGGGGTGCTGAGCGCGAAGGAGCGCGACATTAAGATCGCCGGGGAAAACGGCGAGAAAGACCGCGAGTACGAGCACTTGCTGCAAACCGACGCTTCGATCAACCCGGGGAACTCCGGTGGTCCGCTCTTGAACCTGAACGGTGAAGTCATTGGGATTAACGTCGCTGTCAGCTCGGATGCACAGGGGATTGGTTTTGCAATTCCAACCAGCACGGTGACCGAAGTGTTGGAAAAACTGAAAAACAACGAGAAAATTCCGCAAAAGCCGGTACCATTCATCGGAGCAACTTTGATGACGATGACTGAGGAAGTTGCGAAGCAAATGCAAACCGACGTGAAGGAAGGCTCCATTGTGACGGATGTGGTATTCAAATCGCCGGCTTATAACGCCGACCTGCGTCCGTACGATATCATTACCGGAGCGAACGGAACGAAATTTGCGACCAAAGAGAAATTGATTGAGTTTATTCAAAAACAACAAGTTGGTGCGAAAGTTACGCTCAACGTTGTACGTAACGGCAAGAACATTGATCTTGAGGTTACGATTGGCGATAAGAACGAGTTTACCAACGTAAACTAATTCGCACAGGAAGCAGCCAAGGCGGTAGAGGCGGCAGGAGCAGCCTGCCGCCTTTTTGGCTTCCAGATGCGGGTTAGCCGTTCGATTTGGTACAATGGAGAGAGTAGAGCTTGCTGCAGGGCAAGCGGAAGGCAAAGGAGAGATAGCTCGTGAGATCGGCGATTTTGGTCATAGATGATGATGAGAAAATTACGTCGATGCTGCGGCGCGGCCTCGCATTTGAAGGCTATGACGTGTATACAGCTCAGAACGGAGCGGAAGGACTGTCCATGATGCTGAGCGCCGACCCGGATTTGATTATTTTGGACGTGATGATGCCCAAGGTAGATGGATTCGAGGTCTGCCGTCGGCTGCGCGAGGGCGGAAGTACTGTGCCGGTGCTGATGTTAACCGCCAAGGATGAGGTCGAGAACCGGGTAAAAGGCCTGGATATCGGGGCCGACGATTATCTCGTCAAACCGTTTGCGCTGGAGGAGCTGCTGGCTCGGGTTCGGGCATTGCTACGACGGAAGGACACGGGCGTCGGGTCCGGCAGCCAGCGTTTGATCTTTGAGGACATCATCATGGACCTGGATTCCCGGGAGGTGACACGGGCTGGTCAACGGCTAGAGCTGACGGCGAAGGAATTCGAGCTGCTCCATCTGTTCATGCAAAATCCGAAACGTTTGCTCACCCGAGATTTAATTATGGATAAAATTTGGGGGTACGACTACAGCGGGGAGTCGAATGTGCTGGAGGTCTATATTGCCATGCTCCGTCAGAAGACGGAGGAGCACGGCGGCAAGCGCGTCATTCAAACGATCCGCGGGGCCGGTTACATCCTGAGAGGAGAGGCTTAAGTATGTCGATCCGGCTGCGGCTAACTGCATGGTATACCGGAATTTTGGCCGTCACGTTGATCCTGTTCAGCGCTTCGATCTATGGACTGGTTAGATACAATACGTATCAGGAAGTGAGAAACCGGTTGGAGGATCAGGCCAATCGGATTAAGAACTCCCAAAGCTACAGCATCACCCAGGGGCTTGACTTGTATTTGGATCCGATGCAGGCGAATCGGTTGGAGGACGCCCAACTGTTTGTGCAGATCCACAATTATACGGACGGTCACACGCGATATTCGCAAAACTTGCTGAATTGGAACATGAAGTTTCCGGTTCCCGCCGGGGATTCGGTGAGCAAAATTGCGGGCTTTAAACGAGTGCAGTTGTACAATCATTCCTTCTTGCTGTATCAGCTCCCGATCACCTTGGATAACCAGTTGATTGGCTTAATTCAGTTAGCCGCTTATACGGGCGCTGAAGACAAGCTGATGGGCCGGATGAGTACCGTGCTGGTATTTGGTTCCATCGTTACGATTCTCGCGGCCAGTTCGCTGGGGTATTTTCTGGCGCGCAAATCGATGGCACCTATTGGTAAGGTCATTGAGGCGGCCAACGGTATTCAGACCGGGAATGACTTGAGCGTCAGAATTGACTACGAGGGGCCAAATGATGAAATTGGCCAACTGATCGGCACCGTGAACAACATGCTGGCCCGAACCGAAGGCTTCTATAGGGAGTTGGATGAAGCTTATTCGGCTCAGCGCCGATTCGTCTCAGATGCTTCCCACGAACTGCGGACGCCGCTGACGACGATACGCGGCAATGTGGATTTATTAAAACGGATGTGGTCCCAGGATATGGAGCAGCGTGGCCCAAGTGAAGAAGAGCGGGTACGCAGCTTCTCATTGGAGGCGGTGGACGACATCGCCGCAGAGTCCGAGCGGATGAGCCGTTTGGTGAACGACTTGTTGTCACTGGCCCGGGCCGATGCAGGGCAGACGTTAACGAAGGAACACATCCAGCTGGCTCCGGTCGTGGAGGAAGTGGTCCGCCGGGCACAATTTTTGCCAAGGAAAGCGGAGTGGGTCCAGGGAGATCTGCAAGCGCTGGACGGCGTGACGGTAAATGGCAGCAAGGATTATTTGCAGCAGATGCTGTTTATTTTTATTGAAAATGCATTTAAATATACCGAGCAGGGCAGCGTCACGATCGATGCGATTCGATCTGGGGGACAGATTGGCATCCGCATTGCGGATACGGGCATCGGAATGGATCGCAGCGAGGTACCGCATATTTTTGAACGCTTTTATCGGGCGGATCCGTCTCGCGGGATGATACAAGGGACTGGATTGGGCTTGTCGATTGCCAAGTGGATCATCGACGAGCATGAAGGCTCGGTGGAAGTGTTGACCAAACGAGGTGAAGGGACGACCTTTATCATCTGGCTCCCTATTGTCTTTAATGCTCTGCCGGAATAGTTTATAATAGAGTGGCTCCCCTCCGTCAGGAATCTGGGGGATTAGAAAGTAGGGATAAAGGATGGAAGTCATTAAAATTACACCGCGCGGTTATTGCTACGGCGTTGTCGATGCGATGGTTCTGGCTCGTCAGGCAGCGCAGAACCTGGATCTGCCGCGACCGATTTATATACTTGGCATGATTGTGCACAACAGCCATGTCACGAACTCCTTCGAGGACGAGGGAATTATTACGTTGGACGGTCCGAACCGTCTGGAGATTTTGAATAAGGTTGAGAGCGGGACGGTGATTTTTACTGCCCATGGGGTGTCTCCAGAGGTTCGCAAGCTGGCCCGGGAGAAAGGGCTCACCACAGTGGATGCCACTTGCCCTGACGTCACGAAGACCCATGTATTAATTGAGGAGAAGGTTGCCGACGGATATGAAGTCATCTACATCGGCAAGAAAGGACATCCTGAACCGGAAGGTGCGATAGGAGTAGCTCCAGGCAAGGTCCACCTGATCGAGAAGGAAGAAGAGATCGATCAGCTTCATCTCACCGCTGACAAAATCGTCATCACCAACCAAACGACGATGAGCCAGTGGGATATTAAGCATATTATGAAAAAATTGCTGGAGAAATATCCGAGCGCTGAGGTGCACAATGAAATCTGTCTTGCGACCCAATTGCGACAGCAGGCAGTTGCGGAACAGGCGGGTCAGGCTGACCTCGTGATCGTGGTCGGCGATCCGCGGAGCAACAACTCCAACCGCCTCGCTCAAGTGGCTGAAGAGATTGCCGGAGTGAAGGCGTACCGCATCGCGGACATTACAGAGCTGAAGCGTGAATGGCTGGAAGGGGTCCGCAAAGTAGCGGTCACCTCGGGGGCATCGACGCCAACGCCAATTACGAAGGAAGTCATTCAGTATCTGGAGCAATATGATCCGGAAGACCCGTCAACTTGGGAGATCGTTCGTACGGTAAATCTAGCGAAATTGTTACCTCCTGTGAAGGTCGGAGCACGAAACAAAGGTGAATAAACAATAGATTCATAGAGCTGAAAACCGCGTCCCATCGCGGTTTTCATGCATTTACCAACATTTATGGGGTTCAATAGAAGTCGATTCATGTTATACTCGTTGTAGAAAGGTTACAAAAATGTAACTAAGAGATTCACTACAACGAAGGAGATGACCGAATGAAATCGAATCGACTGAAGCGTTTGGTAACAGGTGGACTTACTGCAATGTTGGCAGCAGCAATCTTTGTACCAGCATCGGCCTCGGCGGCCTCGAATACAATTACGACGAAAACCTATACGACCTATAAGGTATATACTACGTACGGCACGAATGCAAATACTTGGACGAACTACTTCACCATTCCTTGGTATCAATATTATCCAACGAAGCCGGTCCAAAGCGGTAACCAAGGCACTACAGGCGGCCAGACGCCAACTGGAACGAAGCAAGGTGCGACTCAAGGTACAACACAAGGTACAACACAAGGTACTACGCAGGGCACTACCGGTAATACGCAAGGTGCGGTAACTGACAAGTCGCAATTTGCAACGGAAGTGATCCAACTGGTAAACCAAGAGCGTGCAAAGCAAGGCCTGAAACCGCTCACCGGTGATGCCGAGCTGAACAAGATGGCATTGGCGAAAGCGAAGGATATGAGCGATAACAACTACTTTAGTCATACGTCTCCAACGTACGGCTCCCCGTTTGACATGATGAAGAAGTTTGGCATTCCATTCGGCTATGCAGGCGAGAACATTGCCATGGGGCAAAAAACGCCGGCTGAAGTCGTCAACGCTTGGATGAACAGTGAAGGACACCGTGCAAATATTCTGAACGCGAACTACAACCTGATTGGGGTTGGCTATTACAACGGGTATTGGGCACAGGAGTTCGTTGGAAGATAAGCAATCTCACGTAAGACCGGAGAAGGGTTCTCCGGTCTTTTTGTTTTTGTCCGTGGGAGGGGCTAGGCGCCCTCTTTTTCAGCATTATCCCTTTTGATAAGGGGCAGGGATGAATTTGTGTAAGAAGAAAGGTCGGCTTATTCCGCATTTACCTACAGCGATTAGGGTTGACGGGAGAGATGAATTCGGCTATAGTTACTTTAGCGGTTAAAAGCTTAAAAGCACACAAGCGTTCAAGCAAAACAGTGATTGTGCATTCGTATATTTGTTTTTAGCTCGTACACGCATCGCCTAATAGAAGAAAGGATGGGATCGAATTGATCGTTATTACTTCAAACCAAACCCCTGAGGAGCGCGTTCAGGAGATTATCGCTGTTATCGAGAAGGAAGGCCTGCAGACCCATGTATCACGTGGGAAAGATCGGACTGTTATCGGATTGATCGGTACGATTGAACCAAAGCTGGCTGAGCATCTTCGCCAAATGAAGGACGTTGAGAATGTCATCAAAATTTCGAAATCTTACAAGCTGGCCAGCCGGGACTTCCATCCTGAAGATACGGTCATTTCGATCGGTGACGTTAAGATTGGCGGTGACGAGCTGGTTGTGATGGGCGGTCCTTGTGCCGTAGAATCGCCGGAACAAATCGATGAGATCGCGCGTCTCGTGAAAGCAGCCGGCGGTCAGGTGCTGCGGGGCGGTGCATTTAAGCCGCGTACAGGTCCTTACAGCTTCCAGGGCATCGGTGTGGAAGGCCTCATAATGATGGCGGAGGCAGGCAAGAAGCATGGTCTGTTGACCATTACGGAAGTCATGACGCCGGAATATGTGGACGTGTGCGCGGAGTATGCTGATATTCTGCAGGTCGGTACGCGCAACATGCAGAACTTCGATCTGCTGCGCAAGCTGGGGACGATCAACAAGCCGGTGTTATTGAAACGCGGCTTCAGTGCGACTTATGATGAGTTCCTGAACGCAGCCGAGTACATTTTGGCGGGCGGGAATCCGAACGTTATGTTATGCGAACGCGGGATCCGTACGTTTGAAACGTACACTCGTAATACGCTGGATCTGTCGGCAATTCCAGTGCTGCAGAACCTGAGCCATTTACCGGTGATCTCTGACCCAAGCCATGGTACGGGCCGCCGTGAGCTGGTGGAACCGATGACGAAAGCCTCCGTAGCTGCCGGCGCAGACGGTCTGATTATCGAAATGCACACCGATCCGGACAACTCGATGACCGGTGACGGCGTACAGTCTTTGTTCCCGGACCAGTTCGCTGCGTTACTTCAAGATTTGGAGAAATTGGCGCCATTGGTAGGTAAACGTTTTGATACCCCAAAAGCTGCACTTCGCGTGTAAGGTAGGCCAACATGTGCAACGCTTTCACAGATTTCATAAAATCCGAAAGCCCATTCCCCATGCGGTGAGTGGGCTTTTATACTATTTGTCTATTATTTTGTACTATGCGTAATAATACCTTATTTTGCGTGTAAAAATACCTTACATAACTATTGACGACTTCACCCCCATAGTCCTATAATGACGACATAATCATAATAAAGGATGAACGTTAAACGCAAAAATAAGATTTAATGTTCGTGATTTGGGGAGGAAAGATTATGTCAGCAGAGATCGTTTTAAAAACAATCAAGGAAAAGCAAATCGAGTGGGTAGATTTCCGATTTGTTGATCTGTCGGGACGTCAACATCACATTACACTTCCTGCGAGCCAAGTAACTGAGGAAACCTTCGTAAACGGCGTTGCATTCGACGGCTCCTCGATCCCTGGCTTCCGCGGTATCGAAGAATCCGATATGGTTATGATGCCAGACCATGGTTCTGTATTTGTTGATCCTTTTACCGCACATCCGACGTTGAACGTATTTTGCGATATCTATACGCCGGACGGCGACCGTTATGAGCGTGACCCGCGCAGCGTAGCAGTTCGCGCAGAAGAGTACCTGAAGCAAAGCGGCGTTGGTACCGCAGCATTTTTTGCTCCAGAATCCGAGTTCTTTATCTTTGACGATGTTCGCTATGAGAGCAGCATGAACAAAACGTTCTACTCGGTAGATTCCGAGGAAGCGATTTGGAACACGGGCCGTACGGAAGAAGGCGGCAACCTGGGTTATAAAGTGCCGGTTAAAGGCGGCTATGTACCGGTTGCACCAACCGACAAGCAACAAGACATCCGCAGCGAAATGTGCCGTCTGCTTGAAGAAGCGGGCATTCAAGTAGAACGTCACCACCACGAAGTAGCAACTTCCGGTCAAGCGGAAATTAACTTCCGTTTCGACACGCTGTTGAAAACGGCAGATAACCTGATGGTCTACAAATATATCGTGCATAACACGGCTGCTCAATTTGGTAAAACGGCAACGTTTATGCCGAAGCCGCTCTTTGGCGATAACGGCAGCGGGATGCACGTTCACCAATCGATCTTTAATGGCGATACTCCTCTGTTCTATGAAAAAGGCGCTTATGCCAACCTGAGTGAAACTGCTCTGCACTACATCGGCGGGATCCTCTACCATGCACCGGCGATCATCGCCTTCACGAACCCAAGCACGAACTCGTTTAAACGCTTGGTACCTGGCTTCGAAGCTCCAGTAAACCTGGTATTTTCGAAAGGGAACCGTTCGGCTGCGATCCGGATTCCGGTTGCTGCCGTAACGCCAAAAGGCTGCCGTATCGAATTCCGTACGCCAGACTCCACGGCGAACCCATACCTGGCCTTCTCTGCTATGCTGATGGCTGGTCTCGACGGGATCAAGAACAAAATCGATCCGGTGAAACTGGGCTATGGACCGTTCGACAAGAACATTTACGAGCTGTCGGATGAAGAGAAAGCAACGATCCGCAGCGTTCCAGGCTCCCTGGACGAAGCGCTCAACGCTTTGGAAAACGACTATGAGTTCTTGACTCAAGGCGGGGTCTTCACGAAAGCGTTCATCGACAACTTTGTGGAAATGAAACGCGCTGAAGCGAGAGCTGTTGCAGTGCGTGTACATCCTTACGAATTTGGTCTTTATTACGATCTGTAAGCCGAATAAAGCTATCATACGATCAACCTCCCCATTCAAACGGATGGGGAGGTTTCATTTTTTGCGACCTGAAACCCTTTACAAACCGAGAGATAGATCAGATAATGAAGATATTCGAAACCGGTTTCGACCCTTTTTGAAATTGGTTTTTTTGATTTTTAATAATTAAGGTTCGGAATCATTACGAAACTTCTGATTTTAACGAAAGGGATGAGGGAAATGGCGACAAGCGGCTGGAGATTTGAGGGGAACGAGGGGGTGTTTCGGCTTGAGCAGCCTGAGTTAAGCAGTTATTTGTATTTTCCTTTGGTGAATGAAGCGGGGATGATGTCCTCGGTATCTCCCAATCTGCATGGGCAAGCGACAACGGGACATAATTCATTCCTGATGGAACCGATCTCGGTGGAGAGCTTACATAACTCCAAAGCGGCACGGAACTTTTGGATCTATGTTGATGGTTATGGGGCTTGGTCTGTGACGGGAAATTCCGCACGGCAAAATGCGGCGTTATTTTCAGAGGAGAAAGAGAAAACGTCGCTGGAAGCCGGGTTCCTATGGCATAAAATCACCCGGGAAAGCACCCGTCTAAAAATAAGAGCTGAAATCACCAGCTTCGTTCCTGTGACGGACGATAAAATCGAACTTATGAAAGTTCGGCTGACCAATACCGGGGATCAGGAGCTCGCCATCACCCCAACTGCTGCGATTCCGCTGTATGCGCGTTCTGCTGACGATCTGCGGGATCACCGGCATGTGACCTCATTGCTCCACCGGATCTATACCTCCGCTTACGGCGTAGAAGTTCAACCGGCGCTGTCGTTCGATGAGCGCGGGCATCGTGTGAACAAAATGGCCTACGGCGTCTTTGGAGCTACGCAGGACAGTATAGCTCCGATTGGATTCTTCCCGGTGACCGAGGACTTCATCGGTGAGGGCGGGGCTTTCGACTGGCCGCAGGCGGTGGTTGACCATCGCCAGCCGGATGTTGAAGCAGGCGCAGAGATCGAGGGATATGAGGCGGTTGGCGCGCTCAGGTTCGCCACGACCCAGCTAGCACCGGGGGAATCGGTGGCCTATGTCGTAGCCATGATGATCGCTGATGACCGAATTGATACGAAACGCATGGCAGCTGCCTATTTGTCTGAGGCGCGATTTGATGAACTGCTTGAGCAAAACGAAGCTTATTGGCGGAGCAAGCTCGATACGCTTGCTTTTCATTCCGGGGATGAACAACATGACCTCTGGTTGAAATGGGTGACATTACAGCCGATTTTGCGCCGTTTATATGGAAACTCATTTCTCCCATATCATGATTATGGACGCGGCGGACGCGGCTGGCGTGATCTATGGCAGGACTGTCTGGCTTTGCTGGTGATGGAGCCGGATGAGGTGGGGCATTTATTGTATAACAACTACGCCGGCGTGCGGATCGACGGCAGTAACGCAACGATTATCGGCGCGAAGCCGGGCGAATTTATCGCTGACCGTAACAATATTCCGCGGGTATGGATGGACCATGGGGCTTGGCCGCTGTTAACGACGCTCTTGTATATTCATCAGAGCGGGGACCTCGGCTTTTTGCTGAAGCCGCAGACGTACTTCCGCGATATTTTCACTAAACGCTGTAAGGAACGGGATCTGTCCTGGACGCCGGAGCAGGGGAACAAGCTGTTGACTCAGGATGGGCGGACTTATGAAGGAAGCATTTTGGAGCATATCCTGCTGCAAAACATCGTGCCGTTCTTTAACGTAGGCGAAAATGGGAATATGAAGCTGGAAGGTGCAGACTGGAACGACGGATTAGATATGGCGCCGGAATGTGGGGAAAGCGTCGCATTTACGGCGTTTTATGCCAGCAATTTGCGGGAGCTCTCCGAGCTGCTTCCTCGATTAGCGCAAGCGCCGGGAGGAACGGACACGATTGAGATTGCCGAAGAAATCGCTGTGCTGCTGGATAGCCTTGGAACGCCGGTGAACTATGACAGCATTTCGGCGAAGCAGAAGCTGTTGGAACGTTATTTTGATTCCGTTGTGCCTGCCGTTAGCGGGCGGAAGCGGAAGTTTAGCCTACAGCAAGTGGCAGAGGATCTTCGGCGGAAAGCGGATTGGGCGTTTGAACATTTACGGAAGCAGGAATGGATCCGCAGTGCGGAAGGGTTTGAGTGGTTTAACGGATATTACAACAACGATGCTGTACGGGTGGAAGGAGACCATCCCAATGGGGTGCGTATGACCTTAACTGGACAGGTGTTTACGATCATGGGCGGTATTGCGACCGAGGAGCAAGTTGGCAAAATTACAGCAGCGGTGGATCGTTATCTCAAGGATGAACGCATCGGTTACCGGCTAAATTCGCGGTTTGGTGAAATTCAGCAGAATCTGGGGCGGGCGTTTGGGTTTGCTTTTGGCCATAAAGAAAACGGGGCGATGTTCAGCCACATGACGGTGATGTACGCTAATGCGCTATATAAGCGCGGGTTTGTCCAGGCTGGCAAGCAAGTACTGGATTCCGTTTACCACTTGTCCGCGGATTTTGATCGCAGCCGGATGTATCCCGGGATTCCGGAATATATTAACGAACGAGGCCGGGGCATGTATACTTATTTAACGGGATCGGCCAGCTGGCTGCTGTTGACGCTGCTGACGGAAGTATACGGGGTCAAAGGCAATTACGGCGATCTGCGTCTGGAACCGAAGCTGACGGCAGAGCAATTTGATGCAGCGGGAGAAGCGTCCGTGATCACCGGCTTCGCCGGACGTCAGTTGCAGATCGTTTACCGTAACCTGCAGCGTGCCGAATACGGGAATTATCGAATCGGTCAGGTTACCCTCAATGGCGTAACACTGGATTCCAGTTCTCGTGAAGGGGGCTGCCTTATTCCGCGTCAAGCGATCGAAGCGCTGCCGGAAGGAGCCGTTCACCGGATGGAAATAACGCTAACCGCGTAATAGATAGGAAGGGAATCCATGGCTTATTATTTAAAAAACGACCGATTGCTCGTTGAAATTGCCGAGCTCGGAGAAGCGTACCAAGGCACCCGGTTCGATGGGACCGGAATCATCACAGGCGTTAAGCTGGATGGACAACATCAATTCTGTGTGCCGGAAAGCTTGACGCCTGGAACCGGTACGGGAGGCATTGGAATTTGCAGCGAATTTGGCATTAAGGAAGCGATCGGATATGAAGACACCCGGGTGGGGGAGCAGTTCCCCAAGCTGGGTGTAGGCTTGCTCACACGGCCGGATGAAGCGGAGTACCTGTTTTATAGGGATTACGCCTGCCAACGGTTTGAGACTCAGGTGGAGCAAGAGGGCGAGCAGCAGATTTGTTTTACGACCGAGCCTGCGGAATGCCGGGGATACGCAGTACGTATGCAAAAAAACATCGAGATTTCCGATAATCTCCTGTCTGTGACCTACACACTGGAGAATACCGGAAGCCGGGTAATTACGACCGATGAATACAGCCATAACTTCCTTGGTATGGATGGGTATGCGGTAGGTCCGGATTACGTGCTGAAACTGCCGTTTGCTCCGGAGATCTGGAGCGATGATCCATCGACGCTGGAGGGCTTAGTGTTTGAGGGGGATCAAGTGACCTGGGAACGTCGTCCAGAGAAGGACTTCTATTTCCGGATGACTCCCTTCGACGGACGTGAAACCCCTTGGCTATGGGAGCTCAAGCATCGGCCCAGCGGACTGACTGTGTGTGAGCGAAGCAAGCCTCCATTAAGCTCAGCCGCCGTTTGGGGGCATGGCCATGTCATTTCCCCGGAAATGTTCGTTGCGGTCCATGTGCCACCGGGAGAACGACAAAGCTGGACGCGGAGTTACGAGTTTAGCAGTATTTGATAAATGATTGATCTTCGTATAGTTCACATGACCCATGAGCAAAGATTCAAAAAACGTTCATTCCTTTCCCTTGATGAAGCGTTAATGTGTCAATTCTGCAAAATAGTGAATTTTTGCGAAATAACGGGTTGCTGGGAGATCGAATAGTTGCTATGATAATCGATAATTATATTCGAAACCAGACATCGATTGTAAAGGGGAAGGATGGGAGAAATGAGTAACAGAGCTTATAACTTTAATGCGGGCCCAGCCGCATTGCCGCTGGAGGTCTTGGAACGGGCCCAGGCCGAGTTCGTTGATTTCCGCGGGACAGGCATGTCGATTATGGAGATGTCCCACCGGGGAGCCGTCTATGAGTCGGTTCATAATGAGGCAGCTGAACGGTTGCTGAAGTTGTTCGGCCAACCGTCTGGTTACCAGGTGCTGTTCCTGCAAGGCGGGGCTTCCACCCAATTCGCCATGCTCCCGATGAACCTGCTTACAGAAGGCAAGAAGGCCGGCTATGTAAAATCGGGCAGCTGGGCGAACAAAGCGATTAAGGAAGCCAAGCTCATCGGCGAAACGTTTGTTGCAGCATCCTCGGAGGAAGATAAGTACATGTCCCTTCCGGACCTCAGCAACCTGAATCTGCCGGAGAACACCGCGTATTTGCATGTCACCTCTAACGAAACGATTGAAGGTACGCAATACCGCGAGTTCCCGGACACCGGCAGCGTTCCGTTGATTGCCGATATGTCCAGCGATATTTTGTGCCGTCCTTTTGATTTAACTCAATTTGGCATGGTGTATGCCGGAGCGCAGAAGAACCTGGGACCATCTGGCGTAACGGTGGTGATCGCTCGCGAAGAACTGCTGCGGGAGTCTCCAAAGCATCTGCCAACGATGTTCCGTTACGATACGCATGCTCAGAATAACTCGCTGTACAACACTCCTCCATCCTTCTCGATTTATATGGTGAACGAAGTGCTGAAGTGGATTGAAGAGCAAGGTTCGCTTGAGGGAATCGAGAAGAAGAACCGGGACAAGGCTGATTCTCTGTATCAAGCGATTGATGCCAGCGGCGGTTTCTACCGTGGTTGTGTCCGGCCGGAGAGCCGTTCGATCATGAACGTGACCTTCCGCCTGGCGAACGATGAGCTGGAGAAGCTGTTCGTGAAGGAATCGGAGAAGGAAGGCTTCGTGGGGTTGAAAGGCCATCGCAGTGTCGGCGGCCTGCGCGCTTCGATTTATAACGCCGTTCCAAAAGCCAGCATTCAAGCTCTTGTCGAATTCATGGAACACTTCCAAAAAACGCACGGATAAAGTTCGCAGCAGGGTTTCCGTCAGATGCCCTCTGCTGATCCTAAGTACCCCCGACTTGTCTGCATGCAGGCGAGTTGGGGTTTTTTAGAGTCAAAATTTGATATAATGATCAAGTCCGGTTTATGACGCGGCCGGGTTTATTTTTTAATGACGAGGAGTTCGATCATCATGGCGTTACATATTGTGCTGGTGGAGCCGGAAATTCCGGCCAATACAGGAAATATCGCGAGAACGTGTGCGGCTACGGGCATACATCTGCATCTGGTACGTCCGCTTGGATTCCGCACAGACGATGCGACGCTGAAGCGGGCAGGCTTGGACTATTGGTATGCGGTGCATATTGAATACCACGATTCGTTTCAGGAAGTGGAGGAGAAATATGCGGGAAGCCGCTTTTTCTTCGCTACGACCAAAGCTAAGAAGCGTTATACGGATTTCAAGTTCCAGGATGGGGATTTCTTTGTGTTCGGTAAAGAGACGAAGGGCTTGCCGCCGGAGATTTTGGAAGCCCATCCCGACACGACGATGCGTATGCCCATGACCGACAAGGTCCGTTCGTTGAACTTGTCTAACTCGGCGGCAATTATTGTGTATGAAGCGCTACGCCAGCTGGATTTCCCCGGGATGCAGTAATTCCGATTCGGGGATGGAGCCTTTGATGAGGGCGTGGAGCCGGCGGTTGCTTGGCTCCTGAACCCTTGGGGTGATGGGGAAGAAGGCTGATGCGGGAAGAATCAACCTTCGCTGACATGCAAATCGGTGTAGGATAGAAAATAGGGGATGAATCTAGGCAAAGTTGCAGGGAGGACGGCTGAACGTCGATCGATCTCCCTCAGCTTAACTGCCATCGACTACACGGGGAATGGGGCGGTGCAGCCAGTCATCGGTGAAGTACTATAGAAAAGATCGTTGCAGGCAAGCCGGAAAAAAATTAAAAACATGGAACTTTAGCAGGAATCCCGAAAAAAATAGCGAAATATAATAGATTAGGTATTTGGTTCTATTTTTACATAACTAATTTTTCAGGAGAGGTGTACAATTTTATGAAACCTGCTGGTGTGGTCCGTAAAGTGGATCAACTCGGGAGAATCGTGTTGCCTAAGTCACTTCGCAAGAGATATCAAATGAACGAGGGAGATCCCGTCGAGATTTTGGTTCAAGGGGATCACATCATTTTGGAGCGTTACCGGCCGAAATGTGTATTTTGCGGATCGATGGAACACGTTAGTGACTTCAAAGAGCGGTCCATCTGCAATCAATGCCTGGTCGAAATGAGCCAACTGTCCTAGTCTCGATCCAGGACATTTGATGGGTTTATCGGCCTTAGAGCGTAAGCCTAAATGAGCTTCCCGTGCGGGAAGCTTATTTATTTTGTCGAAGTTGCTCGTATGGGGGCGGTTTTGATATTCAATTGGCTCCTAGGCTCCTAACGGAATAGTGATGTTGTTGGCACTCTTTGGGAGGACTAACGTGGATCTTCGTGCGGATCCTGGCGAGGATTCTGACGTGGACACTAGCACGTTGGGTCCTGCCGTGGGTTCTAACGTAGATCCTGACGTGGAACTGAACTTGGACTCTAATGTGGACTGTAACGTGGATCCTGGCGAGGATCCTAACGTGGATACTAACACGTTGGATCCTGCCGTGGTTCCTGACGTGGACCCTAACGTGGATCCTAACGGACCGTAGAGACCTTATTTGGCGATTTCCCGGTTATTTCCCGTTGTAACGGACCCTAATGCCCTTATTCGCCTGTCTGAGCAGGGATGGCGGGATTTTTCTGCAAAATAAGGTCTCCTCAGTCCGTTAGAAATCGGAATGTTCGCAGAAGGGAGTAATAACGTCTCTGAGGTCCGTTAGCATAGGGACGTCGGAGCAAGATGAGACGATTTGAAAACAACGGAAGGCCCGGCTGAATCCAAGATTCGAAGCCGAGCCTTCTGCATTTGAAAAAACTTCGTGATGAGAAGTCGCCCTTTTGAGTGACCGGTAAAATGAAGAGTCAAAAGGGCGGGTTATCAGCACCGAGAAGGTTGGAAGAAGCTTAGGGACTGAGTAGCGGAGCGTAGCAAGGGGCTACGAGAGCAACGGAAGGCCCGGCTGAATCCAAGATTCGAAGCCGAGCCTTCTGCATTTGAAAAAACTTCGTGATGGGAAGTCGCCCTTTTGAGTTACATCTTAAAGGCCTTTGGTTTTATCGTCGTTATAGGCTGCAGTCAAAATCCCGCACAAAAACATCGCCAAAACGAGTGCAATAATCCAGAACGTTAAAGAGAATGACAAGCCGAACACCTCCACGTTGTACTCCTTCCCCTATTATACCCGGCAATCGTCCAAAAATAAATCAAAATGTGATGGATTTCATAGACAAGTTGCTCGTGGAAGAAGACGTTGAGAAGCGGCTCATTTAAAAAACAAGAAATGCGTGGGCACAGGCCGAAGTGCCCCGTCGGACGGGTGGTTGATCACCCGGCCATTGACAACCAGGGAGGAGGAGCCTCCGCCGTCCAGGTTGTAGGCGTCTTGTACGCCCAGGTTCGCCAGTTTGTTTTGCAATTCTTCCAGCGTTGCGCCGGAACGGCCCTTTTCGTTATCGCCGTCGACGACCAGCACCAGCAGTTGATCATCCTTGTAATTTCCGATCACCGTACGCGGCGCCCGCAGCGGGGAGGTCTTCCACTTATCCGGGATGGGGAGCTTAACTCCATTTTGCAGCAGGATGGGGACAAAGGAAGCGCCGAACTTTGGTTGCAGCTTGTCCAGGCTCTCCTTGTTCTTAAATTTGCCGCCGATCAATTGCCCCGACTGATTTAGTCCAACGAAAAATAAATCCTTATAAGAAGGCTCAAAGCCGTTCACGTATTGCCCGTTGAGGACCGTAGTGCTCAAGGGGTAGCGTTGCCCGCGGGAATCGGCAAATCCGCCGGCGTTAATGCCGGCAACCGCTCCGTAGCGCTGCACTGCTTGCTTCGTCGTTTCCGCCCCGCCCAGTCGATCTTTGCCCAGCGTCATTTTCATGGCATCCGGTGACTTGAGTCGAATCTTCATCGCATACCCGCGGTACGTGCCGGGGTTCACTTTGTAGAGCTCGATGCGAATCCGGTCGCTTTGGATCGTCTCAAATGGTACCCCTAACTTGGAGGTGATCCGCCGATCGTAGATGGATTCGGGTTTGGCGGATACCGTCTTGGCATTTTTGACGATGTCGCTCATGGTTTGGGTAGTCTTCTGGTAGAGCTCGGCCGTCTTTCGGATGGAGGAAATGGTCGTCTTGGCGTCTTTCTCCGCTTTCGTTAATCCTTCCGCGATGGAGGCGGTGGTTTGGAAGACGTCCGCTTCGGGCGTGATGGGGTGCGGTGACCGGTTCCATTGAATCGCGGCCCCGCTGACGAAGAGAGCAATCAAGAGTCCGATCAAAGGTCCAGTAGCCAGCAGAAAAAAACGGTTGATTTGTTTAACTGGTGTGATCATTTCAGCAGATCCATCTTTTTCTGTAGTGCGGCCAACTGTTCCTTGACCTCGCTTAATTGCGAGAACAATTTGTTGCTGTTATCCGTTTTTTCGCTGGTGTTGTCCTTGGTGAATTCAAGCAATTCGTTGAACGCTTGCACTTTGTTTTGCAATTCCTGAACTTCCTCGGACAAAGCGGTGAGCTGGGCAGTATAATCGGCTTTCATGAGCTCGGCTTCGCTTTGCCATTTGGCGTCCAGCTGGTCAATCATCGATTGCTTCAAATGGTTGCTATACATATAGGCCGCAGTGACACCGGCACCGATCAGCAGGATCCAGATCAGAATAATCAGGGCTACGGAAGGCCGCCGTGTTCTCCTGCTGCGACTCGTTTCGGTGACGGTTGCAGATTCCGTAGAGTAAGGCATGGAGATTCACCTCTAGACATAGTTTCGTACGTTTTGTGCAGCTTTCATTCTATCATGTCGACACGAGGTTCGCAAAAATGATAGATTTGCCAATTCTTCGCCAAAATCAAGCACGACGCAGGGGTTGGCTCCTGTTGTCTGGGAAATTTGTCCTGCAGTACAATTGCAGATACAAGTGAAATGGAAACGGGGTGTTCTTGTGGACACGGGCTTGGAAATGCTAAAACGTCGGCTGCCGCCGGTCTTTGCCCAGGAAATCGAGGATGGGGTGCGGGGGGGCCGCCTCATTTCATTAGCAGGGCTGCATGGGAACGGGGGCGGCGTGCGGCTGGAAGGGATCTCCGCTGCGGACGACCAAGGACAAAGCGGATCGAAGGCGGGGCGCCGCGATGCTGGCGCCTTGCTGGAATGGTTGGCTGAGGCCTATGAAGAGGCCGAAGGCATCCGCACGCACCCGCAGCAATGGTTGCTGGCTGAAAGCGCCGATGGGGCGCTTGACCTGCTGCTGCGGGTGTTGGTGCCGGGCGGCGGCACGGTGCTCGTCGAGACGCCGGCCGCCCCGGAGGCGCTGGAGCTGATGCGCCGCCGCGGAATCCGCGCGGTCCCGGTAGCCTGTGACCGGGACGGCATGCTGCCGGACGATCTGCGGCAGAAATGCAAGCCGTCGGGAGGGCGGCCCGCTTTCATCTATGTGACGCCGCATTTTGCCAACCCGTCCGGCCGGGTGTGGAGCCGGCAGCGCAAGCTGGCGCTGCTGGAGCTCAGCGAGCGACTGGGGGTGCCGATCGTCGAGGACGATACGGCGTGCTTGGTGCCGCTCGCGGAGGGGGCTTTCGCCTTGGGAGGGGGCGACGGAATGAAGCGGGTGGAGGTATCCGTTGCAAAGGCAAGCACGAAACCCGAAGGAGGGAAGGAGGGGATCCATAAGGACGGAGAGGCAAAGCAAGATCGGATTCGAGTAGATGCGGGAAGTCATCCCATTTCGGGTGCGGCGGAGACCAAGGACGAGGTGGGGAAGCGGCGTGAAACGGAAAATAAGCCTGAGGCGGACAATCTTAGAGGGGTGGGCTATCAAGAAAACCGAGTTGAACCTGAGGCAGAAGATACGGGGATGGATCGCAGTGAAAGTCCAGGCAAGGGGGGGGCCAAGAGCAGCGGCCTACGTGGGGAACCGGGCGTGGAACCGAGGGAGGAAGTGAGGGGCGAGCCGGACGTAGACCTGAAGTCGGAATTGCTGGCAGAACAAAGCGGTGTAAATGAAGGAGTGGCTGAGGGTAAGAGCCTGGCCGTCAGGCAGGTTGAGAGGGAAGCCGAGGGACACTGCCGAGCCGAGAATTTGGCCGAAGCTGGGGGCGCTGTGGATACCACGTCGCTGTATGCGCTGCGCCAGCAGGCGGGACTATGGGGAGCCGAGATCATCAGCCTCGGCTCCCTGGAGCGGACGCTGACGCCGCAGCTGCCGCTGGCCTGGCTGCGCGGCGAAGTGAAAACGATGGAACGGCTGCGCCAAGTTCCATCGCTCGGCAGCTCCAGCGCCGCGGGTGCGGCCGTGGCCGAGCGAGCCCGGCGGCTCCACGCCTGGCTCGCCCAGCCGCCGGGGCGCGGGCGCGCCGCCGCCGCAGCTGCTGCGGCGGCGTATGCCGCGCGGCGCGCGCTCGCGCTGGAGCTGCTGCAGGCGCCCGCTTGGCGCGGCGCCTGTGTGGAAGACCCCGGCGGCGGGCTGTTCCTCTGGCTGCGCCTGCCCGCCGGGGTCTCCAGCGAAGCGCTGCTGCGCGCTTCGCTGCTGGAAGGCACAGCGTTCCTGCCAGGGACGCTGTGCTACGCCAAAGAGCCGGATGATCGTTTCATCCGGCTGACTGTTGCCGCGCATGAACCGGCGCGGCTGCGCGAAGGGCTGGCGCGTCTCACCGCCGCCCTCGCCGAGTTCACGGTGCGTTCTGTGGACTAATCCAGAGCCAGACCACTGCATCGCTCTTATTCCTGTTCCTGCTCTGCGGTCGCTGCCGCCCGCCGCCAACTGTCCACGACATGGGCGTACTGGCGAAGCCCTTCCTCGCCAGCCGGTGTCAACGCATATCTCCCGCGCACCACGCGGCGGAACCAACCGTAGTAATCGCGCTGCAGGATCGCGGCGGCGCTGCCAACGCCGCTGCGGTCGCGCGCGTCCTTGGGCGACATTTCACCGCCGCCTTCCTCAATGGCGAGCGCCACGCGCAGCGCCCGTTCGCGGTAGGCTGTCACCAGCTTGGTGCCGGTGCTGCCGCCAACGTTGTAGTCGCCGCTGCGCTCGTGGAACTCGTGAAGCAGCTTCTCCACTCGGCGCTTAACCACCTTCGGCCCCGGCAAGTATAAGGCGCCGTCTCCCGGCTGGCACAGGACTTCCACGAAGGCGGGTTTTGTTTTATATCGAGTGACCGTGATCAACCCGAGTCCCAACCGGCGGCATAGCATCGTAATTTCGCTCCATCGCTGGTTGTGCGCCCCTTTTTTGGCGCGATTCCGTTCTACGGCTAGATACACCTCAGGGCTCAGGCGTTGGCGCTCCAACCCCTGCAGCAGCAGGGGAAGATTAAACGTCTTTTTGATCTCCACAATCAGCGGCTCATCGCGATCCAGCCGAACGCCAACCAAGTCGCAATGCCGCACTTCCCCCTTAATCACATACCCTCGCTCCTCAAAAAAAGCCTTCAACGGAGCGTACAATTCCGTCTCATGCTGTACCGCCATGACGATCCCCTTTTCCTCTTTGTTCCCATGATCCTGCTCAAGATTATATCACAAAGCTAAATTCCTACTTTTTCCATCTGAATATTTTCGTCGGAAAAAAGGTCAACTTCTCCCTCCCCGGCGCATAGGTATGTAATACACTTTTTTTATCGTGGATGCTCCATATCTGGTCATGTAAGTTCTAAAGATCGGGGACGCGGGAGAACCCCTAAAGCGGGAGTACAGGAGGTACCTAACATGGACATTTTTGAGCGAATTGCGGCTTATCGGGCGGAAAGCGACTCCTTGTCGTGGAGCGGCACATTTAAAGACTATGTTGAACTGTTGGCCAAAGACCCTTCGCCGGCGATGACCGCCCATGCCCGGGTTTATGAAATGATTAAATCCTACGGCATTGAAGAAGTAGACGGCCGAAAAAGGTATAAATTTTTTGAGCAGGAAATCTTCGGTCTGGATCGGGCCATCGAAAAGCTGGTCGAGGAGTATTTTCACTCCGCCGCTCGTCGGCTTGACGTACGCAAGCGGATTTTGCTGCTGATGGGGCCGGTCAGTGGGGGCAAGTCCACCATTGTAACGCTGCTGAAGCGCGGGCTAGAGAAGTTTTCCCGGACCGATAAAGGGGCGGTGTACGCCATCGCCGGGTGCCCGATGCATGAGGACCCGCTGCACCTCGTTCCGCATGAACTCCGGCCGGAAGTTGAGCAAACGCTGAAGGTTAGAATCGAAGGCAATTTGTGCCCGGTGTGCCAGATGCGGCTGAAAACGGAGTATGGCGGCGACATCGAGAACGTCAGAGTCGAGCGGGTGCTCTTGTCCGAAGAGGAACGGGTGGGGATCGGCACGTTTAGCCCCTCGGATCCCAAATCCCAGGATATCGCCGATTTGACCGGCAGCATCGATTTTTCCACCATCACTGAATATGGTTCCGAATCCGATCCGCGGGCCTATCGCTTTGATGGTGAGCTGAACAAAGCCAACCGCGGCCTGATGGAGTTCCAGGAAATGCTGAAATGCGATGAAAAGTTTCTATGGAATCTGTTGTCGCTGACCCAGGAAGGGAATTTCAAGGCGGGGCGGTTTGCGTTGATCTCGGCGGATGAGCTGATTATCGCGCACACCAACGAAGCGGAGTACAAAGCGTTTATTGCCAATAAGAAAAATGAAGCCTTGCAGTCGCGGATGATCGTCATGCCGATCCCTTATAACCTCAAGGTGTCCCAGGAGGAGAAAATTTACGCCAAGCTGATCGCCCAGAGCGATATGAATCACGTTCATATTGCGCCGCATGCTCTGCGGTCCGCCGCGATTTTCTCCATCTTAACCCGGTTAAAGGAGACGAAGAAACAAGGCGTCGATCTGGTGAAAAAGATGCGGCTCTACGACGGAGAAGAGGTTGAAGGATACAAGGACGCCGATTTGAAGGAACTGCAAAACGAGTACCTGGAAGAAGGCATGTCCGGCGTCGATCCGCGTTATGTCATCAACCGGATTTCCAGTGCGCTGATTAAGCAAGATTTGCATTGCATGGGCGCACTTGATATTTTGCGGGCCATCAAGGACGGTCTCGACCAGCATGCTTCGATTACGAAGGAGGAACGCGAGCGTTACTTGAACTTCATCAGCATCGCCCGTAAGGAATACGACGAGATTGCCAAGAAAGAAGTGCAAAAAGTGTTCGTCTACTCGTTTGAGGAATCGGCGCGTACGTTGTTCGAGAACTACCTCGACAACATTGAGGCGTTCTGCAACTGGACCAAAATCCGCGATCCCCTTACCGACGAGGAGATGGATCCAGACGAGCGGCTGATGCGCTCGATCGAGGAGCAGATTGGCATCTCGGAGAACGCGAAGAAGGCGTTCCGGGAGGAAATTTTGATCCGGATCTCTGCGTATTCGCGGAAAGGGAAGAAATTTGAATATAATCACCACGACCGGCTGCGGGAAGCGATCGAGAAGAAGCTGTTCGCCGACCTGAAGGACATCGTTAAGATCACGACATCAACCAAAACGCCGGATGAAAATCAACTTAAACGCATCAACGAGGTCAGTAAGCGGCTGATTGACGAGCACGGCTACTGCCCGGTGTGCGCCAACGAGCTGTTGCGTTATGTCGGCAGTTTGTTGAACCGGTAAAGCGCAGCAGTTGCAAGGTGGGGGAGATCCCTCCACCTTTTTTTGGTGTGCTGGGGCGTGCATCTACCTGTCCTTACGTTCTACCGCTCGTGTTTCTCCATTAAACAAACGGTTTTTCCTTCCCCCATTTTACCCACCTTACTCACGTCACTCACGTCGTACCTCTCCAACAATTTTATGTCCCACCATGCCACACTCGCTCCCTAATTAACCGTGACACGTTACCTTATGTTCGCGCTCCCCTAATTTACTGGCTTCACACCCCCACGCGGCACTTTATCCACCAACTAACTGGATTTTCTACCGCTAATTTCGTGTCGGAAAGGCTTGTTAAACAATTTAACTGGAAAAAGTACCGCTAATTTCGCATCAAACTCGCCAATCCAGCAAAATCGCCCAAATTAACGTTACTTTTTACTGCTAATCCTCTCCTAAGGGCAAAATGAGCAAAATTAACGGTAGGTTTTACAGCTAATATGTTTCCGCGTGTTGAAGTCCCTAAGCGAAGATCAGGTTCAACCAAGCAAACCTCAAGCAAACCCAACCCAAGCCCCATCCGTTGCCCCTTCAACTAACCTAATCACGCCCGACGGCATCTGGCAAGACCGGGCCGGATTTCTGCGCCAAGCATCACCGCCTACTGGGTATTCGCATACGATAATTTGAACTTGAAACGTTGGAGGCGAAGAACGAATGAGTGTTCAACCATGGGGTTATCCGCAGCATCGAGTCGTTTACCAGGCGAATCCGCAGCATGTTCAGCACTTGCGGACGGTTCGTAACCAGGTGCACGACATCTGCCGGCAGCATATGAATCAACGGGTGCGTATTGAAACGATGGATGGTCATGTGCATGTGGGCCGAATCGTGGGCTGCCAAGGCGGGTTATTGCAATTGGCTGTTCCGCGGCAAGGGGGCCAGCGCGCCTTTGGCGTTCCTTATTGGGGGCTTAGTCCCAGTGATGAGACCATTTTGACACTGGTTCTCTACGAGCTGCTGGTCATCGCACTGCTGTCCTGATGGACTCTTAAAGGGGCATACCATACTGAGTGCTCCCCAGATCAAACAAGAGCCGCCAGATCAATTGATCCGTGCGGCTCTTTCTGTTAGTTTGAAACCATAGGGGGCGATACCTTGGAAAAGAGTAACCAACTCATGATCATCGTTGCTGCCATCGCAATCTTAGCATGCACCTTCTGGGCCGGATATGCGATTGGCTTGAAGCAGAGGGCACCTATGGATCCTTCTGCTGTTCAGCAAGCCATTCATTCCAGATGGGTTCAGGCTGACACGCCGCCTTCGCCTGCGGTGACCGTACAAGGAAAGGCCATCGAAGTGGCTAGGGGCGGTTACTCGTGGTGTAAGCCTGTATATAACAGCAAAGGCAGCTGTGTCAGCGTGGATTCCAGCATTCTTGAAACCGAGCCCGTTGAAGTACCCGCAGGCGCTCCAATCGATACCGAAGCGCCCAAGGGCATCAAGGAATTTACGCTAACGGGGATGGATTCAGCAGGCGGGGCGCTCGAGCATCCCTACACGGTCCCGCAAGAGAAAGGAATCTATAAGTACCGCATCCATTGCGAATGGTTTCTGGATCAAGGCCAAAGCGACTTTTATTTCACCTTAAAAGTCACCTGAACTCAAAGCATCTTCCTCACATGCTTCTGCCCGTCATAAGAGAAGAGCGCCCGTTTATCCTCCACCACCGTCTCCAGATGCACCGGGCGGCCCCATAACTTGTAAACGTAAGGGAGTGTATGCTCCAGATACTTCAGGTCCAGCTCAATTCCTTCATATTGATGCTTCAGCAGCAGCTCGCCGGAGCGCAGGTAGTCGCCGTCTTGGACAACGATGTAGGGCGAGCCGCCGTTGACGCGGGAGGCGATCAGCTGGTCGCGGACATTTTCCCATGACTTGTCGGTGATTTTCCACTCCGGACCTTGCTTCTCGAAAATATACAAGTCCAGATCACGGACGAGATCCTTGGTCAAATAGCTGCGCAGGAAGGAAATGTCCGAATCGAGCTCACGCACCTCGAAGATTTTCTCACGGCCTTTTCCAGGCTCCCGGCCAAAGCGGCGGCGTTCCTCTTCGGTCGGGTTATCCCAGCGGCGCTCGATGTCCTCGAAGATCTTGAGCCCGAGGTAATACGGGTTCAGGCTTTGCCGCGACGGCTGGACGACCGAGGCGTTCAGCTTGGCGAATTCGACCGTTTCGTCGCTGGTTAGGTCCAGCTCACGGATGATGCGCTGATGCCAGTACGAAGCCCATCCCTCATTCATGATTTTCGTCTCCATCTGCGGCCAGAAGTACAGCATCTCCTCCCGCAGCATGCTCATGATGTCCCGTTGCCAGTCTTCCAACACTTCGGAATATTCCTGGATAAACCAGACGATATCCTTCTCCGGCTCAGGCGGGAAGTGGACGGCGGCCTCTTTGGCGTCGTCGTTTCGTCCGCTCGAAGGTTCATCAAGCGCCCAAAGATCGTCGTAAGGCCCTGCTTTCACCGAACCTTGCCGTCCTCCCTTTGCCCTCCGAATCTTTTCTTCCATCTGCTGTCGTTTATCATACCGCATCGGCTTGATCAGCTGCGGGTCGACGTGTTCCTGGATTGCCAGCACCGCGTCGATGAAGCTCTCCACCGTTTCCGCACCGTAGGCCAGTTCGTACCGGCTAATTCGCTCCGCGGTGGCGGCCATGCTCTCGACCATATCTCGGTTGGTGGCGGAGAAGCGCACGTTATTTTTAAAGAAGTCGCAGTGGGCGAGCACGTGGGCGATGATCAGCTTGTTCTGGATCAGTGAATTGCCTTCCAGCAAAAAGGCGTAACACGGATTCGAGTTAATGACAAGCTCGTAGATTTTGCTAAGTCCGAAATCGTATTGCATCTTCATCTTGTTAAACATTTTGCCAAAGCTCCAATGCGAAAACCGGGTTGGCATTCCGTAAGCCCCAAACGTATATATGATATCGGCGGGGCAAATTTCGTAGCGCATCGGATAATAATCAAGACCAAACGAGTCGGCGATCTCCATAATTTCTGCGATGGCATATTCGAGCTGTTCTAATTCGCTGCTCAACTAGCGGCACCTCCTTCGCGCTTGTGGAAGAACCGTTTTAACGCGTTGTAAACTTCGCCTTTTTCCTTAATGACGTAATACATGAATTTCTCTTGCTTGATCGTCCGGTAGGCGGACATCAAGGTACTGCCGCGATTGTACTGATTGACTTCCCCGTAGCCAAACATGTTGCTGCGCTTCATCAGCTCGCCAATCAGCTTGACGCAGCGCTCGTTATCGGAAGTCAGGTTATCCCCGTCGGAGAAGTGGAAAGGATAGATGTTGTAGCTGGACGGCGGGTAACGGGTGTCGATGATTTCCAGCGCTTTTTGATAGACCGAGGAACAGATGGTGCCGCCGCTTTCCCCGCGGGTGAAGAACTCTTCCTCGCTGACCTCCTTGGCCTCGGTATGATGGGCGAGAAACACAATTTCGACCTTCTCGTACTGACGCCGCAGGAATCGGGTCATCCAGAAGAAGAAGCTGCGCGCACAGTATTTCTCGAACGCCCCCATTGAACCGGATGTATCCATCATCGCAAGGATCACCGCATTGGAGTGGGGCACAACGACGTCCTCCCATGTTTTGTAGCGGAGATCGTCCGGCGTAATGCCGTGGATGCCAGGAGTTCCGGCGGTGGCGTTACGGCGCAGATTCTCCAGGATCGTACGTTTCTTGTCGATGTTGGACATGAGGCCTTTTTTGCGGATATCGTTAAAGCGGATAGATTCGGTTTCCAAATCTGCCTTGTCTTTTTCCTCGATATAAGGCAATTCCATCTCTTCGAACAGCATATCCTCCAGTTCTTCGATGCTAATCTCCGCTTCTACGTAATCGTAGCCCGGCTGATCACCGGCCTTGCCGCCTTTCCCGCCTTTTCCATTATCCTTCGGGCTGTCTTGGCCGAGTACGTCTCCCACCTCGCTGCTCCCGTCGCCTTGGCCAACATGCTTATGTTTCTGGTAATTATGGATGAAGCGGTACTCTTCCAAATTGCGGAGGGGGACCTTAATGATCTGCTTGCCGTCAGACATGATGATATTTTCTTCGGTGACGAGATCAGGCAGATTCTGCTTAATGACCTCTCTCACTTTCTCCTGATGACGTTGTTGATCCTGATACCCTTTCCGGTGCAGCGACCAGTCCTCTTTGGAGACGACAAAGTGATATCGATCAGGCGTTGGCATAGATGAACACCTCCATATCGGGATTTCCCGGTACGCTAGATTTTGTGGATGTAAATAAAGTATATTCACGGAGAGGTGCGATATGTGAGCGAGCTTGCGCTCGTTTGGAACAATCAGGCTGGAAAAAGGCAGAGATCCGGGTTAAGCTGGATATCAATGAGGGAGGCTGCCAAAGGAGGTCGCAACGGGTGCAAATCAATCAAGTTTGGCTAAACTTATATCAAGCTGCGGATCAATTTAAGAAGCTGGAGCCCTGGGTATGGCTGACAAACGTTCATTTGTTTGGCGTGCGCAGTCCACGGGATCACCGCATCGGATATTGCTGTGTAATGGGGAGCGGTAAGGAGATGTATGGACTGGCCGTTTATTTGGGAACGGAGGGCTTGCAGACGGTACTCGAGATGTTAAATGGGGAGTTCACCGGCGATCCGCTGTTTGCCCAGCATTGTTATATGCTGTCCTTTGGCAGCCGAGATGAGTTGTACCCAGAGGAATATGAACGGTTGAATGAGCTTGGTTTATCCTATCAAGGCAAAACCGCCTGGCCGTCCTTCCGTCTCTACGAACCCGGATACGTGCCCTGGCCGCTGACACAACGGGACGATATGGTTTTCTTGACGGAGATTCTCCACCAAGCGATCGAGGTGTGCCTGACCTATCGACAGAATCCCGATGCTTTGTTAGCAGGTAATGGGGAACGATTTCTCGTGCGAGTCCCGTTGACGGAGGGAGAAAGCGACACAATGCAGTGGAGAAGCGAATGGCAAGAGCCGGATCCAGCCGATCAATGGCAGCCCGCCGGACGAGCGGCCGTAGTGGACGAACTGCGGATGGTGAAAGCTCGGCGCGCAGTCAACGGCGATGCAGGGATCTGGGAGGTCGACAGCTTTTATATCCCGATGCCGATTGAGGAGGAAGGACGGCCGTTCTACCCCACCTTGAACATCATTGCAGATCAAGAGACTGGGCAAATTCTGCACTACGGGTTGACTCCACAGAAGGAAGCGTCTGAGAATCTTGCAGAAGGCTTATTAGCGCTGATCGAGATGCATCGGGTGAAGCCAACGCGGCTTGCGGTCCGTACTTCGAAGATGGAGGAAGAACTGGCGCGGGTGATCGCAGGCTTTGGGCTGGTCAGCCGGATCGAACCGCATCTTCCGGCGATTGAGGAGTTTCAGCGATCGGTGGGCGGCAGGCTGTTCTAACTAGATAAAATCAGATTGATCACCGGGACTCCAGCGTTATTACTGAGAGTCCCGTTTTTTTGTGCCTCAAGACGCAAAAAGGAAGGCCGGGGAGAGTCCCTGGTCTTCCTTTTTTATTTTGCATAAAACTTATGCCAGCTTCTTCGTATACAGGATACCAATCGTTTTGGCACCGCAATGGCTGGAGATGACGCAGCCGGCATTGGACACCGCAACTTGGCGGGCGTTCGTCTTGGCTTCTAACGCTTCCTTCAGCACCTTCGCGTCCTCATCCGCCAAGGAATGCGTGACGAAGATGAGATCATTATCCATCTCAGATAGATGGCTAAGCGCATTGTTTAACAGCTGATCGAGCGCTTTGTCCCGGCTGCCGCGAATTTTGTATGCTGGCGTCATTTTGCCGTTCTCGACCTTGATCACAGGCCGAATTTTTAGCAGACTGCCAACGATGTTCTGCATCCCCGAGCAGCGACCACCCTTATACAGATAATCCAGCGAATCGATGACAAATTCGGTCTCGACCTGCGGACGCACGGCAGTCAACAGGGCAATGATTTCTTCAACGCTCTTGCCTTCTGCAGCAGCGTTAACGGCTTTCATCACCTGCAGCCCGATGCCGCTCGATAAATTCAGGGAATCGAACACCGTCACCATCCCTTCGGCAAATTCGTCTGCGGCAATCAGCGCATTTTGATAAGTCGAGGACAGCTCTGAGGACAAGCTGATATAGAGAATTTTCCGGCCTTCCTCAATATGTGGACGAAACGCTTCGATGAAATCCGCCGGTGACGGTGCCGCCGTCTTAGGCAATTTGCCCGTCTCATCGACTTTCCGGTAGAGCTCGGGCACCGTCAGATCGATCCCGTCCTTGTAGGTTTGTTCCGAAAACGTCACATACAGAGGCACAATGCCGATGTCGTACTGCGCAATCCATTCAGCGGGGAGATCGCAAGTGCTGTCTGCAAAAATTTTAATGGAACCCATATAAATCCTCCTAAACGTCTATGGTTATCTATGGGACTTATGAAGCCGCCGATTTTCTTGCATACATAATCGCGACGGTATGGGGGCCGCAGTGGCTCGAAATGACGCAGCCAGCTTCTGCAACAGCGACTTCTCGTACACCGGTCTGCTCCCGCAAAATCACGGATAACCGATGGGCCTCCTCCTCCGCGAGCGTATGTGCGACCAAGATCAAATCCTCATCCATCTGATCTTTGTCGGCCAGGGCATTGTCAAGCATGAGCTGCACGGCTTTCTCCTCGCGGCCTCGTACTTTGTAAGCCGGGATGATGTTCCCGTCCACCATCTTCAGGACCGGACGAATCTGCAGCAGGCTGCCCATGATGTTCTGCATCCCGGAACAGCGACCGCCTTTGTACAAATAATCCAACGTATCAATGACAAATTGTGTCTCCACTTGGGAGCGTAAGGCGGCAACTTGTCCAGCGATTTCTGCGGCTTCCCACCCTTGCTCAGCCAGGCGTACGGCCTTCATGACCAGCATCCCGATCCCGCTGCACAGCGTCAAGGAATCTACGATATGAACTCGACCCTCGGGATATTCCGCAGCTGCGATAAGCGCGTTCTGATAGGTGGACGACAGCTTGGACGACAAGCTGATATACACGATGTCCATTCCTTGATCGATGTAAGGGCCGAAAGCGCTCATAAAATCCTTGGGGGATGGGGCTGTTGTCTTAGGTAATTGCCCCTCGGCCTCCACCCGGCGATAAATATCGAGCGGGGTAATGTCGATGCCGTCCCGGAACGTTTCATCGCCGAATACGACGTAAAGCGGAACCAGGCCGATATCGTACCGTTCGACCCAGCCAGCTGGCAGATCCGAGGTACTATCCGCAAAAATTTTCACTTTAGACATAAGCAGTCTCCTTGAGTAGTTGATGCAAATCACATGTAATGTAAAAGAAGAACTTTCATACATTCTATCAAAAAGAACAAGACAAGGAAAAGCCCCAAGACCGACCAAAGACCCGCGGGGTTTGGGGCTTTCGGCAGTTGTCCGCGATGGACGCCGCCGATTCGAGGGAAAGCTTACATGGTACCGCGTTATCCTAGGCCGTGAGGCTGCCAAGCACGATTAGCAAGATGAAGAGAACGAACGGCAAGACCGAAAAAATCGTGCCTAATATCGCAAACACTTTCCTCCGATTACGGATCGCCAAGCCTACGATGCCCAGAATCAATCCAATCAAGTCCAATAAGCCGGAAATCAGGAACAGCAGAACGCCAAGCACGGTCCCGCTTCGCTGCATCAGGTCTTCGGCGATGACCTCCGCAGGCTGGTCCACGAGATCCATCGCTGTAGAAATAATCAGTGCCAGCGCAGCGATATAGCCAATTACGGCAAGTAAGCTGAGTACGAAGGAGGCGATGCCGGGGCCGGAGAATTTCATCCGGTTTGTTGGCTCGTGGGGGGCAAAATAGGGTGATACAGGATCTTGCTCCGATTGACGATAATCCATCCCAAAACTCCTTTATAGACAGTAATGTAAACCTATTCAAGACCATCTTCAAATATCCTCCTGAAAATTGCAAGGATATTTTTGGTTGAAACGGTGGTGGAAATCAGGCTAAACCCTGCGGTATGATGGACACGAAGGCTATTGGACATGATCAGAAAGGGGCGAAATCGATAGTGCAGCGTAAATATGCGGGGATCGGAGCGATTGTCATGCTTCTCTCCGTGGCGTTTGGTGCGTTTGGCGCCCATATTTTGAAAGAGCGGATCGGGGAGGCAGCAATCGGCACCTTTGAGACCGGAGTCCATTATCAAATGATTCATGGCATCGCCATGCTGCTGACCGCGCTATTTGCCGCGAAGTGGGGAGACTCCAAGCGGCTGCTGTGGAGCGGACGGTTATTCCTGATCGGCGTGATCTTATTTTCAGGCAGCTTATATGGCCTTGCCACCTTGGACTTACGATGGCTTGGTCCGGTGACACCGCTTGGCGGCGTATCATTTCTAGCTGGCTGGCTAATGCTCGCACTGGAAGCCTGGAAGGCAGCACCGCGGGCGGGGGCTTGAAAAGGGCTGGCGCAACCTGCATCCACAGGAAACGCCAGCCCTTTTGACTGCATTGTTCAGATATTTTTCACGTATCTAAAAAATCGATGATCTCGCTTAGCTTCAGTGTGTAGACCTGCTTCTCGTCGACGTGGTATACACTCACAGCATAAGTTTCCGGAAGGAAGTTTAGGATTCGGCACGGCATACTCGTCCGCTTCCCGTTACGATTGATGTACAATCGGACAAGCTTATTGCCTGTAATGTAGCTTTGAATCCAGTCTTGGAATTCATCGCTTGTGGTCAACTCCTTGAAGTTGCTCGAAGCCGGCTCACTTTTCTTCTTCTCCACCGCAGCGGATGGCTTCGTCGTTTCTTTACCGCTATTCTTGGCCTTTTCGGCTTGGGCGGTATCAATGCGGGACTGCTTACGAGAAGCCAAGGTAGATTCGATGATTCGTCCCAGCTCGATTCCGGAATTAATGCGGTAATCTATAATGTCAGGGCTGTCGTTCAGCAGCTTCATCAGCGCTTGCAGAGCCATCGGGTTCGTTGTCCCTTTGACTAGAATCTCGACGTTAAATAAATAGCCCAATTCGTCATCTTGTTTCTGATGTTGACCGGTTTGATTTTCCATAATTCCCCCATAGTGATTTCAAGTTGGCAGAGAAAGGTCGTCCCTCTTCTGTTGAAAATCCTCAATAATAATAGCACCACTATGACAACAATCATAGCCCAAATTTCAAGAAATTTACACAAATCTATACATCTCATGGATCTTTTGTTTCGTCCTCCCGGAATCAGGGTAAAATAATGACAACTTTTAATTGAAGAAAGCAGGGGATAAGGATGGGCAAATCGGAAGCTACACCGGCAAAGAATACGAAGAAATCCAGCCTGGAGCAGCTGCTGAATGAACAGGTTGCTAACCTAAACGTGCTTTATGTCAAACTGCACAACTACCATTGGTATGTTAAAGGGACGAACTTCTTTCGGCTGCACGCCAAATTTGAGGAGCTATATAATGAAGTTACTGAACAAATGGATGCCATTGCCGAGCGGATGCTCGCACTGAAGTGGAACCCGGCAGCTTCGCTGAAGGAGTATCTGGACTTGGCCACCATTCAGGAGGCTACCGGGAAGGAGGAGCCGCAGGCCATGGTTCAGCATGTGCTTGAGGATCTGGCAACCTTAACGGAGGCGTACAATGAAGGGATTGGGCTAGCCGATCAAGCGGAGGATAACGTCACCAGCGATTTATTAACCGGTTATCTCGGCAAATGGGAAAAACAGATGTGGATGCTCCGGGCTTACCTGGATTGATAGATCTTCTCTGAGCCAAAGGCAGAGATCACGCATTCCAAGAGGGCTTGGCCGCAAGCGCGGGCCGAGTCCTTTTGCATTGTCTGGGATGACGATATTGCATAACAATGAACATCCGCCGTCATACGTTGCTTATGGATATAAAGTAGGTTAGAATGAAATGAGAATCAGTGAGAATCACTTAGAATTATTCTAATGTGATAATTGTTATGATATAATGGCAAGAACGAGGGCGGCGGCCCTAAGCAAATACCGTAATTTTCGTGAATGGAAGGAGCAGTTACATGGCAACGCATTTTGTAGTTGAGGGTTTGAAAGCAACAATCGAGGAGAAGGAGATCCTGAAAGGGATTAACCTTGAGATAAAAGGCGGAGAAATTCACGCCATCATGGGTCCGAACGGAACCGGGAAAAGTACGCTGGCTTCTGCGCTGATGGGTCACCCGAAGTATGAAGTTACGGATGGTAAAGTGACGCTGAACGGGGAAGACGTGCTGGAGATGGCCGTTGACGAACGCGCCCGCGCTGGGATGTTCCTCGCGATGCAATATCCGAGCGAGATCGCTGGCGTAACGAATGCAGACTTCCTGCGCAGTGCCATTAATGCCCGCCGCGGTGAAGGGAATGAAATTTCCCTGATCAAATTCATTCGTCAAATGGAAGAGCAAATGAAAGTGCTGGAGATGAATCCAGAGTTTGCGCACCGTTATTTGAACGAAGGTTTCTCCGGCGGGGAGAAGAAACGGAACGAAATTTTGCAAATGCTGCTGCTGGATCCGAAGATCGTTATTCTGGACGAAATCGACTCTGGTCTTGACATCGACGCTTTGCGGATCGTGGCCAATGGTGTTAACTCCATGCGCAGCGAAGACCGCGGCTTCTTGATTATTACTCACTATCAACGTCTGTTAAACTACATCAAACCGGACTTCGTTCACGTCATGATGCAAGGCCGTATCGTGAAATCCGGCGGTCCTGAGCTTGCCGAACGCCTGGAAGCGGAAGGTTACGATTGGGTCAAAGAAGAGCTGGGTATCGTGGACGAAACAGTTGGTCAAGAAGCCTAATCGGAAGGAGGAGTAAAGAATGACGACACAAACCGTACTTCCGGTAGAAGCGGAGCAACTCAAACAACTGTCCGCGAAGCGCGGCGAACCGGACTGGCTGACCGACAGCCGGACGAAGGCGCTGCAACTGGCGGCGGAACTGGAACTGCCCAAATTGGAGAAGACGCGGATTGACCGCTGGGATTTGAGCAACTTCGGAACACTTGCTGAAGCTCGGGGTGAACATACGCAGCAGTTACCTGACAGCATTCAATCGCTGGTGGAATTGAATGAGCAGAGCAATCTGCTGGTTCAACGGAATGCAGATACTGTATTTACCAAGTTGGCACCGGAGCTGGCAAGCCAAGGCGTGATCTTCACCGATTTGGAGACCGCCGTGCGGGAGCATGGGGATCTGGTGAAGGCGCACCTGCACAGCGTGATCAAGCCGGATGAGAATCGCTTGGCCGCTTTGCATGCAGCTTTGTGGAATGGCGGAGTTTTCCTGTACGTTCCGAAGAACGTGGTGATTAATACGCCGCTGCAAACAATTTTCCTGTTGGATGACGCGAGCTCTTCGTTCACGCCTCACGTTCTGATCGTGGCGGACACGAACAGCCAAGTTACCTACGTGGATAACTATATTTCAGTAAATCTGAATGGAAACATCGTGCATAACGGTGCAGCCGAAGTGGTCGTAAAGCCGGGCGCCAAAGTCCAATTCGCGACGGTGCACCATTTGGCTGAGCAAGCAACAGATGTGACCTATCGCCGTGCTGTTGTTGAGAATGATGGCAGCATCGAATGGATCATCGGCGAAATGAACAATGGCGATTCGGCGAGTGAGACGCTGTCGATCTTGAAAGGGAACGGCTCGAACTCGGATGCGAAGGTCATCGCCGTGGGTTCGGGGAAACAACGTTTGAACTACACGACGAAGGCCATCCATTACGGGAAGAGCTCGAACAGCCAAATGATTACCCGCGCCGTAATGCGGGAAGAAGCTACTGCGATTATTAACGGGATCACGAAAATCGAGAAAGGTGCCACGAAAGCGGACGGTCAGCAAACTGAGAAAGTGCTCATGCTAAGCCCGAAGGCTCGCGGTGACGCCAACCCGATTCTGCTGATTGACGAAGATGACGTTTCCGCAGGACACGCCGCTTCCGTTGGGCAGGTGAACCCAGAGCAAATTTACTACTTGATGTCCCGCGGGATTACCCGTGCAGAGGCGGAACGCTTGGTAATTTACGGCTTCTTGGCGCCGGTCGTTTCGGATATCCCGCTGGAACCGTTGCAGAAGCAACTGCAAGGTCTAGTGGAAAGGAAGCTGGGACAATGAGTATCCATGCTGAAGAGCTGAAGAAGCAATTTCCCATTCTGCAGCAAGAGATAAACGGGCATCCGCTCGTTTATCTCGACAGTGCGGCTTCCTCGCAGAAGCCGACGGTCGTAATTGAAGCGTTAAAGCATTATTACGAATGGGATAATGCGAACGTGCATCGCGGCGTGCATACGCTGGGCAGCCGGGCGACCGATGCTTATGAGAATGCCCGCGAGAAGGTAGCCAGATTTATTGGGGCTGCGCGCCGGGAAGAAATTATTTTTACCCGTGGCACTACGACCTCGCTGAATTTGGTTGCATCCTCTTACGGAGCAGCGAATGTCGGAGAAGGCGACGAAATCGTCATTACTCCGATGGAGCATCATAGCAATCTGATTCCTTGGCAGCAATTGGCGTTGAAGAAGAAGGCTGTATTGAAATATATCCCGCTGCAGCCAGACGGTCATATCGATTTGGCGGATGCGGAGAAGACGATTACCCCCAAGACGAAGATCGTGGCGACCGCTTACGTATCCAACGTCCTTGGCGTTGTGAATCCGATCAAGGAGCTCGCAGCCATTGCTCATCGCAACGGGGCGGTTATGGTCGTTGACGGTGCGCAAAGCACCCCTCACATGAAGGTTGACGTACAGGAACTGGATGTTGATTTTTATGCTTTTTCCGGTCATAAGATGTGCGCACCAACTGGAATTGGGGTACTCTATGGTAAGAAGCAATTGCTGGAAGCCATGGAGCCGATCGAATACGGCGGGGAAATGATTGATGATGTCGGATTGTATGAGTCAAGCTGGAAAGAGCTTCCTTGGAAGTTTGAAGGCGGGACGCCGATTATCGCAGGTGCGGTTGGATTGGCGGCGGCCATCGATTTCCTTGAAGGCATCGGACTTGAGGAAATACACCGTCACGAGGCCAAGCTTGCCACTTATGCGATGAACCGCCTGTCTGAGATTGAAGGGCTGACTCTTTATGGACCGCGCGAGCGCGAAGTGGGATTGATTACCTTCAACCTGCTGGACATTCATCCGCATGACGTTGCGACCGTGCTTGACGCTTCCGGCATCGCCATCCGGGCCGGACATCACTGCTGCCAGCCGCTGATGCGTTGGCTTGAAGCCAGTGCAACGGCTAGAGCGAGTCTGTATTTATATAATACGGAACAGGATATCGACCGACTGGCGGAAGCTTTAATCCAAACAAAGGAGTATTTTGGATGATGCAACTAGACGACTTATACCGCCGTGTCATTATGGATCATTATAAAAATCCGCGGAACCGCGGGAAGTTTGAGGAAGGCGCGCTGACGGTTGATCTGAACAATCCGACTTGCGGCGACCGCATTTCCTTACAGTTGATTGTGGAAGGAGACGTCGTCAAGGACGCCCGCTTTACCGGGGAAGGCTGCTCCATCAGCATGTCGTCGGCATCGATGATGACGGAGGCCGTCAAAGGTCGGACGATTGATGATGCAATGGAGCTTGCTGGACGTTTTTCCCGGCTGATGATGGGAGAGACGGTGGAGTTTGACGACTATGAAGATCTCGAGGCCTTATCCGGCGTTAGGAAATTTCCTGCCCGCATCAAATGCGCTACATTAGCTTGGAATGCGCTGAAAAAAGGAATCCAAGCGGAAAACTAATCCCCTGAGGAGGTAGCCGAACATGGCCAAGAAAGCACCGGAATTAGAAGAGTATAAATACGGTTTCCGGGATGAACATAAGGCGATCTTTCAATCGGGTAAAGGCTTGACCCGTGAAATCGTAACGGAAATCTCCCGGATCAAAGGCGAGCCGGAGTGGATGCTTAACTTCCGCCTGAAATCGCTGGAGCAATTCGAGAAAATGGCGTTGCCGCGTTGGGGCGGTGACTTGAGCGAGCTCGATTTTGACGATATTCAATACTACGTGAAGCCATCTGAGAAACAAGGCAAGACATGGGAAGAAGTTCCGGCTGAAATCAAAGAAACGTTTGATAAGCTGGGGATTCCAGAAGCCGAGCAGAAGTTCCTGGCCGGTGTCTCCGCGCAATACGAGTCGGAGGTCGTATACCACAGCATTCAGAAGGACCTTGAAGATCAAGGGGTTATCTTCATGGATACAGATTCCGCATTGCGTGAGTATCCGGAACTGTTCAAAGAGTATTTCGGGACGGTAGTTCCTGCTGCGGACAACAAGTTTGCAGCTCTGAACAGCGCCGTATGGTCCGGGGGCAGCTTCATTTACGTGCCGCCAGGTGTGAAATGTGAAGTGCCGCTTCAGGCATATTTCCGGATCAACTCCGAGAACATGGGTCAGTTCGAACGTACGCTGATCATCGCCGATGAAGGCAGCTTTGTACACTACACCGAAGGCTGCACGGCACCGATCTACAGCACGAACTCGCTGCATAGCGCGGTCGTGGAAATCATCGTGAAGAAGGACGCTCGTGTTCGCTACACGACGATCCAGAACTGGGCACCAAACATCTATAACCTGGTTACTAAACGTGCGGTAGCCGAAGAGAATGCTACGATGGAATGGGTTGACGGCAATATCGGTTCGAAGCTGACGATGAAGTACCCGGCAGTTATCTTGAAAGGCCGCGGCGCGAAAGGCAGCGTGCTGTCCATCGCCGTTGCCGGCAAAGGTCAGTTGCAAGATGCCGGTGCGAAAATGATCCACTTGGCGCCGGATACCACATCGACGATCGTATCGAAGTCGATTTCCAAGCATGGCGGCAAGGTAACTTACCGCGGTCTCGCTTCCTTCGGCCGTCAAGCGGAAGGCGCGAAATCGAACATCAAATGCGATACGCTGATTCTCGATAACGAGTCGACGTCGGATACGATCCCATACAACGAGATCATGAACGACAACATCACGCTGGAGCATGAGGCGACCGTATCGAAGGTGTCGGAGGAGCAGCTCTTCTATCTGATGAGCCGCGGTCTGACCGAAGAAGAAGCAACGCAAATGATCGTTATGGGCTTTATCGAGCCGTTCACGAAAGAGCTGCCGATGGAATATGCGGTAGAGATGAACCGCTTGATCAAATTTGAGATGGAAGGCTCGATCGGTTAAAAGTTTAGGCCAAACGAAAGGAGAAGCCCCTGAGCGGGACTTCTCCTTTTTTTTGCGTGGTTGGGCTTTACTGACGGATCGTTACGCTGGTTCCGATCGGCACGATCCGGGCTAGCTCGATGACGTCCGGGTTATACATTCGGATACACCCGTGTGAAACCTCTTTGCCGATGGAGGAAGGATCATCAGTGCCGTGGATCCCGTAATGGGGCTTGGACAAGCCCATCCAATAGGCGCCAAACGGCCCGCCGGGATTGGGGGCCTTGTTGACGATCGCAAACGTTCCTACTGGGGTTTGCGTAAGCATTTTTCCGATCCCTACCGGAAAGCCACGAACGACGATGTCGTTATCGAGCAGATACAGCATACGATCCGATATATCCACGATGATGCGGTAATTGGGCATGTAGGCGCGCCTCCCGTTGTTTTTTGCTAGTGTATGACGGTTAGGCATAAGTTGGTTGGGCGAATGCGTAAGAGCCGATCGCCAAGGCTTAAGGCAAAATAAAACCCGGGTCCTATGCAGGCCCGGGAGAAAAAGCGTATTAGAGATAGACTTCTGCGATTGAGGTTTCGCGTTCTTTGGACAGGTCGACAAATCGGGAATCCGTCTTGACCAGCGGACGGAAGAAGTCCGTTTGATTCGTCATGACGATAGAACCGATCTCGCCGGTGCTCAGCATCACTTTCTTGCCGATGAAGTTCGGCAACAGATGACGGATCAATGCTTGCGTTGGCTCCGGGCTCAACTGGCCGAAGCTAAGGCTGTTTAACTCGCGCAGCACGGACAGCAGCTCCTGCTTCGAGCGGTAGACCCGGTTGGAGGTCATCGCCGCATACACGTCTGCAACCGCGGCGATCTTGGCGAACGGATGGATATCCTTGCTTGTTAAGCCATGCGGATAACCGCTGCCGTCCTCCCGTTCGTGATGCTGCAGCGCCACCAAGGCCGAAAGCTCGTCTCCGGTAGAATTGAGAATAATGTCATGACCGTATTCGGAATGACGCTTCACTTCTTCGAATTCCTCCGGCGTCAGCTTGCCGGGCTTGGATAAAATGCTCTGTGGGACCTTGCTCTTGCCGATATCGATCAAGTAGCCGGCTTTCCCAGCCTTGTAGGCTTCTTCCTTAGGATACCCTAACCAGGAGGCGATATAATAACTGAGCATGCCGACTTGCATGGAATGATGGTAAGTATAATTGTCACCGTCACCAATCATCAGCAATAAAGAGACGACGTCCTTCTGGTTATCCAGTTCTGAGATCATCGGCTCTAACAGCTTGTCCACTTTCGCTTCGTCGATCGTCCCGTTCGTTAGCGCTTTCAGGAACAGTTCCTCGAAACCGTCAACGGCTTCATCCATATATGGCTTGGCCCGGAAGGCAGGATCCGAAGGGAATTCGGCGTCTAAGGTTTGCGGTTCGATATCTACGTAGTCGATCCCATGCTGCATTAGCTTAACGATGGAATCGCTGCTCAATTCACAGCCTTTCTGCAAAACAAAAACGCCGAAATGATTAAATACGTCATGTTGGAGACGGTCGCCTGGACTGAGCTCCATAATATGTACTTTCAAAGACGATGACACCTCGTAATCTTCCTGTTTTTCTTAATCATATCAGGAAACAAATGGGTTGACAACGAAATTGTTAGGTTTGTCAATCACCCGAAAGGAGGTGTTCTCCCGGTACACGAGGGTCCCACGGACCAAGTCCATGGCCCTTCCACTCCGAACCGTCTTCCCAGATTTCCTTTTTCCAGATCGGGACAATCTGCTTAAGACGTTCAATGGCATAACGGCTGGCATCATAGCAACCGCCCCGGTGCGGAGCAGATACGGCGATGACAACGCTGATTTCCGCGATATCCACGCGACCGATCCGGTGGCTGATAGCACAGCGAGTTCCTGGCCAGCGCTCCGCGATCTCATCACCGATTTGACGCAGCTTGGCTAAGGCCATCGGCACATACGCTTCGTATTCGAGATGTACGGTCCGTTGACCTTGTGTCCATTCCCGGGTAGTCCCGGTGAATGTGAGAACGGCGCCATGGTCGGGACTGATGACCTTCGCCGTAATCTCCTCCACGGACAGCGGTTCTTCCGTGATGATGTAGAGTTGATCGTCTGCTGCGTCGTCAGAAGCATCACCTGAACTTGATTCGCCGCCGGATACCGGCGGGATCAGCGCAATCTCGTCCTCCGCATGGATGGGGGTATCCCCTGCAGCGTACTCTTGATTGACCGCAACGAAGGAGGCGGAGATCAATGCAGCTGCCGAAGGGTAAGCCTCAGTCAACGCTTCCTTTAATGAGGCTGCCGTAATTGGACGTTCTGGATAAGGATATACAAAGCTTAAGGTTGACGTACCGATCCGGTCCGCCAACCCGGCAAAAAGAGCAATTTGAATATTCATAGGAGTCTCCTCGGAATGGTTTGTTAGTAATATACATTATAACAAGACAACGATCAATTTTAAGGTATATAATACACATTGAACTCTAAAATTTAGAATAAGCCGAATAGATTGAGAGGGCAAGGAGGTAGTGCTTATGCCGGAGATGAACCAGGAAACGTTAACGATACTCTACACCAACGATATTCACAGCCATTTTGAAACGATGGGGCGCATCGCGGCGATGATTGATGAGTTGCGTGCCGAGGCGCCGGCTTCTACGCTCCTTCTCGATATCGGCGACCATATGGACCGGGCGGCGTTCGAAACGGAAGGGACTTTAGGACAGGCCAACGTGGACGTGCTGAACCTAACGGGATACGATGCGGTAACGATCGGCAATAATGAAGGGCTGACCTTTACGCCGGAAATGTTGGGCCAGGCTTACGCTGGCCTGCATAGTTCTGTCGTATGCGGCAATATCATCGAGATGCAGACAGGACAGCCCCCGGCGTGGATGCAGAGTCGTCTCATTATACACAAGCAGGGGTTTAAGATCGGGCTGGTGGCTGCGACGGCTGCGTTTGCCGAGTTTTATGAGCTGCTGGGCCTGGAATCCCTGAATCCGCTGGACACGATCGCCAGGGATGTAAGTCAGCTGCGCGATGAGGTCGATCTGGTTATCGTGATGTCCCATTTAGGCCTGTCGATGGATCGGCAGCTGGCTGAGACGGTTCCGGGCATCGACCTGATCATCGGCGGTCATACCCATCATCTGCTGGAGGAGCCGCTGCGTATCGGATCAACGGTGATCACGGCTGCCGGGAAGTTCGGCAACTACTTAGGTAAGGTTGTTGTTTACCGGGAGGCCGGAACTGGCCGTTTGTCGATGGACGGCATTTGTCTGCCTGTCGGGGAAGGGCCGAAGCTGGAGCAGGTAGAGACAGCCATCGCCCTGCAGCGAGAAGCAGCCAAGCTCCGTTTGAATCGCACGGTTGCGGTGACGGATCGCGAATTGCCGGTGTCTTATGAGGCGGAATCGCCGTTTGGCAATCTGCTGGCTCAAGCCGTGCGACGCCATACCGGCAGCGAGTTCTCTCTGGTGAACAGCGGTCAGCTGCTCGCCAGCCTGCCAGCTGGAGAGATCAGCGAAGGAATGCTGCATGAACGGTGCCCTTCGCCGATTAACCCTTGTACGATGCGGCTGTCTGGGGAAGATATTTTGGCAAGTCTGGAGGAATCGCTGCTTGAGGAGAAGAGGGGTAAATTCATTATGGGATTTGGCTTTCGGGGAAAGGTGCTTGGCGGCATTTGCGTTGACGGATTGGAGATTGAATACAACCCTGACGCTCCCCCTTTCGAGCGGATCATCCGGGCAAGCGTTGCGGGCAAGCCATTGCGGAGCGACCAGACGTATCTCGTAGGCACGCTGGATATGTTCACCTTTGGCGTCGGTTATGAACGATTAAAGCGGGGGACGGAGAAGCGTTATATGCTCCCTGAATTTTTGCGCGATCTGCTCCGCTTTGAACTGCAGACGGCCGGCGCAGTGGATACCTGTTTTCAATCCCGGTGGAAAAAAGTAGAATAACTATAGCGCGAAGTCACACTCGATCAGGAGGAACGAATGAGTCTTATTGTCTCGATTATTTTAGCCATTGTGGAAGGTTTAACCGAGTTTATTCCGGTCTCGTCGACGGGACACATGATATTAACTGCCAAGCTGATGGGATACGATGATCAGTCGCCGGAGATGAAGACCTTTGAAATCGTCATTCAGCTTGGGGCGATCCTTGCCATGGCTTGGGTTTACCGGGAACGGATCTTAAATCTGCTTGGCTTAAGCAAAAAAATAACGGTCGTTGACCTGAACGCCCCGAAGGGCCGTCTTAATTTAATCCATATTCTGCTGGGGATTGTGCCGGCGCTGGCTGTCGGATTTTTCTTCCGCGATTTTATCAAAGGCCTGTTCAGCTCGCAGACGGTATTGTGGGCGCTGGTCGTTGGCGGCATATTCATGATCTTTGCCGAATGGTTTAATAAGAACAAAGCGGTGGTTACCGCGCAAGAAATGGATCAGCTGACCTACAAGCAAGCGCTGCTGATCGGGTTGTATCAATGTATTTCCGTGCTCTGGCCCGGCTTCTCCCGGTCTGGATCCACGATCGCCGGCGGGATGCTGAGCGGTGCCAGCTACAAAGCGGCTGCCGACTTCTCGTTCCTTATCGCCATCCCGATCATGTGTGCGGTGTCCGCTTACGAAATGCTGGATTCATACCGCTATTTAACATCTGAAACGATCGGGTATTTCTTGATCGGTTTTGTGGTTGCTTTTGTGGTAGCCTATGTGGTTGTACTGGCGTTCTTAAAACTCATCCAAAAGGTACAGCTTCGCCATTTTGCTTATTATCGGTTTATTTTGGCGGCCTTGTTCTGGATCTTTATTATGCGTTAATTCTGTTCAAAGACCGACGATATTTCAAGCTGGAATGAAATCCAGGAAAAAGATTTATAATGAGGACGGGAGAAACGTCTTCTTGCACAGTAGATATGTCCGCTTTCGCTCTCTAGTCGGATTGCGGGAGCGGACGGATTAGAATGGTGGTAGTGGAGAATGAGAAAACAGACGATAGCGATAAATGAAGGTACTCGGCCGATCAGCCCGAGTTATGATCCATGGGACCCGATTTTGTCCCTGCGGGAGTTTGGTCGGCATGCCTTAACCAGCGTCGAGCTGACGGTAACGAATTTATGCAATATGCGTTGCGAGCACTGCGCGGTTGGCGACAGTCTCGTGCTGAAGGAACCCGAGCAGCTTCCGCTGCCGCTGATTCTGAAGGCGCTGGATGAAGTTGAACATTTGCAGACGATTAGTATCACGGGCGGCGAGCCGACATTTCGGCGCCAAACCGTGGAGGAGAAAATTATCCCGCTGCTGAAATACGCCAAGGAGCGCGGGATTCGTTCGCAAATCAATTCCAATCTGACATTAGACTATGAACGTTACGAGAAGCTGCTTCCTTATTTGGATGTGATGCACATCTCGTTTAACTATACAAGCGAACGCGATTTCCATGAGATCGGATTCGCTCGCAGCGGACACCCGGTCAAGCCGGAGGTCGCTTATAAAATGTACGAGACGATGATTGAGAACACACGCAAACTCAGCGAAGCGGGCATGTTCGTGTCTGCCGAGTCGATGATTAACTATCGGACGCACCGCAAACTGCCGGAGATTCATCGCATGATCGTAGAAATGGGCTGCAAAAGACATGAGGTCCATCCGATGTATGCGGCCGATTTTGCCGAAGGGTTGCCTGTGCTGGCGTTAAGCGATATGCGAGCGGCGATCCACTCGCTGCTGGACGCTCGGGATCCGGACGTATGGATGCTGTTCGGAACGCTGCCTTTCTTTGCTTGTAACGGGAATGAAGAAGACTTGCAGCTGCTGCGCAGGCTGCGGAAAGAGCCTAACGTGACCGTTCGCAATGATCCGGATGGACGTAACCGCGTAAATGTGAATATGTTCACCGGGGATGTCTTTGTAACGGATTTTGCTGCCATCCCGGCCTTTGGCAATGTGCGGGAAGGGAAGCTGGACGAGATCTTCAGCCGCTGGCTGACGGAGCATCCATTAAACCAGAAGGTCAACTGCCACTGCGATGCGGCTGGTTGCTGCGGCCCGAATCTCTTGGTTGCGGACATGTATTATCAAGATACGGATTTTAAATCGCGTAAAGCGGCTGCTCTATAAGTAGAACTAAACTAGAAAAGAGGCGTATGACATGCCGGTAGCCCTCGATGCTCATACCAATTTTGAAATCGGCAAGCTGATATGGAACTTACTGATCGTCCTAATTCTCGTCTTCTTAAACGGATTCTTTGTGGCTGCCGAATTTTCGCTCGTGAAGGTTCGCCAATCCCGGCTGACTCAACTGGCCCGGGAGGGCAACCGCCGGGCGAATTACGCACTGAAGGTCAATAAGCGGCTCGACACCTACTTGTCGGCGACACAGCTTGGCATCACGCTGGCATCGCTGGGGCTCGGGTGGGTCGGAGAACCTGCGGTGTCCGAGCTGTTAATTGAACCGCTGATGCATAAGATGGGCGCAACCGATCCCACTCTGATCTCCACGGTCTCGGTGGCGGTCGGTTTTGCGATCATTACGTTTTTACATATTGTGATGGGGGAGCTGGCTCCAAAATCGCTGGCGATCCAAAAGTCGGAAGCAACGTCCCTATGGCTGTCTTGGCCGTTGTTGATGTTTTATCGCTTATTCCTTCCCGTGATCTGGCTCTTGAATACAGCGGCAAACGGCGCGCTCCGGCTGATTGGAATTGAACCGGCCAGTGAGAGCGAGGCGGCGCATTCCGAGGAAGAAATTCGCATTCTCATGGATCAAAGCGCCAAAAGCGGCGTCATCGATAAAGATGAAATGAAGCTGGTGGACAATATTTTCGACTTCTCCGACATGCTGGCCCGTGAGGTCATGCTGCCGCGGACGGATATGGATTGCTTGTACACGAATTTGAGCTGGGAAGATAATATGAAAATCGTAGCCAACACGAAGCACTCCCGCTATCCGGTTGCCGTCGAGGATAAGGATCAGATCATCGGGTTCGTACATATTACCGACCTGCTGCTGCCCGATTCGGAGAAGCCGCTTCGTTTGGAGGAGATGGTTCGCCCGATCCTGAACGTGCCGGAGTCGATGGAAATCAGCCAGGTGCTTCGCTTGATGCAGAAGAAGCATTCTCAAGTAACGCTTGTCGTCGATGAATACGGCGGAACGGCCGGACTGCTGACCGCGGAAGAAATTCTCGAGGAGATCGTTGGCGATCTCCATGACGAGTTCGAGGATGAACGTCCGGATATCGAGAAAATAACGGATGATGTCTATTCGGTGGACGGCCGCTTGTTGATCGAAGAAGTCAATGAACTGGTCGGCAGCGACATTGAAGACGAGGAAGTGGACTCCATCGGTGGCTGGTTGTTTAAGGAGTTGGAAGGCACCCCGGCCAAAGGCAAAAGAAAACAGGTTGACCGCTTCTTATTCGAGGTTGAGGAAGCCAGCCGATTGCGCATCACGCGCGTGAAGGTCATCCGCCTCGTTGTCGAGGAGCCGGAAGAGGAAATCGAAGAGGAATAAAGCCGGACAAGCTTCATCCGGCTGCATAACGCTGTCCCTGGGATTTAGGGGCGGCGTTTATTTTTTTGTAAAAATACGTCTCTTCTGGTTCATTATTTGGGCGATTGTCATATGTTATAGGTAGGATGCAGGGAAAATTTGGTGGCTTGCCTGCATGACCAATGCTTGAAGTAAGGAGGAAGTTTCTTTGAACCATCCTCAAGAACGTGTGTGGACCCCGTATATTGGCCCATTCGATCCGTGTCCGCCGATCACGCAAAAAACCTACAGCACCCCTCCGCAGCTGTTTATCCACTTCCAACCTCCGAATTTGCCGCAGTTTAGCCCGATGGACGCCTTAAAGCACGGAACGTTGTGGCCAGCTTTGTACAGCCCTTATGAATCCAAATGGGGAAAAGGACGGTGAGCCCATGTCGACAAATCCGAACAACCAACCGTTCGATCAGGAGTATTACGAGAAGCTTGAGAAGCTGCAAGCACTGGACTTCGCACTGGTAGAGCTGAATTTGTATCTGGATACGCATCCGGATGATCTGGCCGCGATCCAGCAGTTTAATCAGCTGACCCAAGAGCGGACGCAGCACGCAAATCATTTTCAACAGTTGTACGGCCCGCTGCAAAACTTCGGGCGCGCGTATTCGAAATTCCCGTGGGAATGGTCGAAAAGCCCTTGGCCTTGGCAGGTGTAGCAAGCTGCCTTCCATCTGTGACGGGAAGCTAAAGGAGGTTAAACAGGCGATATGTGGGTGTATGAGAAAAAGCTGCAATACCCGGTACGCGTCAGCAAATGCGATCCGCGGATGGCCAAACTGCTGATCGAGCAATACGGCGGTGCTGATGGGGAGCTGGCAGCAGCGCTGCGTTATCTAAATCAGAGATACACGATCCCCGACAAGGTGATTGGACTCTTGAATGACATCGGGACGGAGGAGTTCGCCCATCTCGAAATGATCGCAACGATGGTCTATAAGTTGACCAAAGATGCGACACCAGAGCAGCTGAAGGCGGCGGGATTAGACCCGTATTATGTAAACCACGATAAGGCGCTGTTTTATGAGAACGCGGCAGGAGTACCGTGGACGGCGACGTACATCCAGGCCAAAGGCGATCCCATCGCCGACCTGTACGAGGACATTGCGGCCGAAGAGAAAGCGCGGGCTACATACCAGTGGCTCATCGACATGACCGACGACGTGGATATCCAAGACAGCCTGAAATTCCTGCGTGAGCGGGAGATCGTGCACAGCCTGCGGTTCCGCGAAGCCGTGGAAATTCTGAAAGAGGATCGGGAGCATAAGAAAATCTTCTAGTTTCGGAAATGAACTTATTTTATCGTTGAAGGGGATTAGATGATGGCCAAAAATAAACGTGGAAAATCACTTTGGAATTTACCTTCGCGCGGTCGCGGCACTTGTCCAGTGTGTGGAAGCACGCGGATTAAGCTGTTATACGTCAAAAACACCAGCTCAGGGCAACAGCTGAAAGTTTGCAAGAAGTGCTCGAATGCCTCGCAGGCCAGAATTGATGCAGCCGGCCAGCAGGCAGGTTGAAGTGAAGAAGGAGCAGGGAATGAAATCGGAGAAGGGCGGCTATGTCGCTCTTCTCTTTTTGTATTACATTATCACTCATTATGGAAATACTAATATCTAACCCGCAGATGAGCAGCTGAAACTAAGGATATGTTAGCAGATCCGTGGTTTATTTAGAAGGTGGATGGTTTATACCGCTTTTTAACGAAATTTTTAAAAAAATGAGCCCAAACGATGGTTTGAGAAGTTTTGTGCTATAACAAACTAGCAAGTATAATTATGGCGAAAGGTTTCTTACTTAATAACAGTCGATGTATAAAAGTAAGATATAAACTATTTATAAGTTGACTATATAAAAGAAAGGAACATGCCGGATGAAAGCAGCAATCATTCATGCAAAAGGGCAATCCCCGGTTTATGGTGAATTTGAAACCCCAGTAGCGACCGATGGTAAGGTATTAGTTCATGTGAAGGCTTCAGCGTTAAGTAATTTGAGCAGAGCTCTATCGGAAGGGAACCACTACAGTGCAGATGCCGTTTATCCTAAGGTTGCAGGTGCCGAAGGGGTTGGAATTACGGCTGATGGTCAACGTGTTTATTTCTTATTGCCAGAAGCTCCATATGGTGCACTGGCCGAGCAGACCCTTGTTCGACCAGATTACATGGTGAAGATCCCCGATACAGTCGATGATATTACAGCAGCTGCCATTCCGAATCCAGCCATGTCAAGTTGGGTCGCATTGAATGACCGCGCCCATTTACAACCGAATGAAACGGTTTTGATTAACGGTGCTACAGGCACTGCGGGGCGGCTTGCTGTTCAAATTGCGAAGCATCTTGGTGCCAAGAAAGTTATTGCAACGGGTCGAAATGAACGTGAACTTCAAGAGCTACATGCTTTAGGTGCTGATGTCGTTGTCCCATTTCAGTTGGATGGCACGGAGGGTGTTCAGAAGTTTGAAAAGGCATTAGAGGAACAGTTTGCTGAAGGTATCGATGTGATTATCGACTATTTGTGGGGAGAAAGCGCTAGATCCATTATCATGACTGTTTATAAGTGTATTCCTAAGGGGTATATCGTACGTTTTGTGAATGTTGGCGCGTCTAGTGGCCAAGAAAATATTGATTTGCCAAGCTCAGTGCTTCGTTCATCAGCTGTCCAAATACTGGGTAGTGGTCTGGGGAGCGTAATCATGCCTAAGTTTTTTGAGGCAATTCGAAATGTTTATGAAATAGTTAAGACAGCAAATCTACAAGTTAATACAAAGGTTGTACCACTTTCATCGGTTGAGAGTGTTTGGGGTGACTCTTCTGGTAAACCGCGTATTGTGTTTACCATCAATTAAGCTAATCCGGCATTTCGATTTCAGAGATAGGAGAAGACGGCTAGGGCCGCTCTTCTCCTATTTTAGATAGCGGAACTTTTCAGTCGAAATCCCCCATTTTATCTCCTTTTTCACAAAATAATGCCATAAAAGTCCTCTATTTTCTCGATTTACAAACGCACGTGAGAAATAAGGCCAATTTTTACCGCTAACAGGAATTTAACGTCCCCTCAATCTTGATCGATCGGGTGTCATTCCAACGAATTTTATTTTTGATCTGAAAACCAATAATATAGAATAGAGAACTTATTCACAACGAATTATACAAAGATAGGTGATGATGAATGAATTTGTTGGAAAGGTGGACACGTGGAGCAAAGTTTGTTTTGATTCTGCTGGCCATCGTGTATGTATTCTCCCTCGTGAGGCCGTTTTTTCGTCCAATGGAGGCTGTGATCGGGGCCCTGATGATTCCGATCTTGCTGTCCGGTTTCTTTTACTATTTGCTTCGTCCTCTCGTTCAGTACATGGAGAAGCATAAGATACGTCGGTCTTTGGCGATTCTGATCCTTTATGTCGTCTTGGCGATCTTGGCGATGGCCTTTATCGCGGTAGTCTGGCCGATGTTGCAAGCCCAATTGATTAATTTAGTACAAAACATCCCTCAGTTTATCAGCTTGCTTGAGGAGCGATTGCAGGAATGGGGAGATCTGCCGTTCCTAGCGTCCATTCTTCCTTCTGACTCCGGATTAGCCGCTGATTTTTCGAAGTATTTGAGCCAGGGGATTACCTTCTTGACTAATTACTTGAGCAGTTTCTTCTCTTTCCTGTCCCAGTTTGCGATTGTGATGTTTACGTTCCCGATTCTGCTCTACTACATGCTGAAGGAAGGCCATCGCTTCAAACGCAGTCTGGTCAAGCTCTCGCCCATTCGCTATCGGAAAGAAGTGTATCGTGCTGCCACTGAAATGGACAAGGCGTTAAACGATTATATTATCGGCCGGGTGATCGTCAATGCCGCATTGGGTGTGCTGATGTTTATAGGCTTCTTGATCATCGGACTGCCGTATGCGCTGTTATTGACGACGATTGCGGTGATTATGAATTTTATCCCTCTGTTTGGGGCGATTATCTCGGCGATTCCGATTGTTATTATCGGTCTCATTGAGTCGCCGTCTACCGGCATTTGGGCGTTGGTGATCATTTTGGTGGCGCAGCAGATTCAGGATAATGTGATCTCCCCCTACGTGTTTGGTAAAAAGCTGGACATCCATCCGGTAACAACGATTTTGCTCGTATTGGGGAGCGGTAATTGGTTTGGCATCATTGGAATGTTGATCGTCATTCCGGTGTATATGCTGCTGAAAATTGCCTGGAGGCGGATTTACAAGCTGTTCCTCCGATCACAATGGGAAACATTGTGAGGATTATGCTATAATTGGATTGTTCAAAAAAGAACAAGTAACGGAATCTCAGGTAACGAAGGGGTGCCAATTAATGAAACGCATGACCATCTTGGCGGCGATCGGGGGCATTGTGGTTGTCGCGTTAGGAAGCTATTTGCTCATCACGGGACAAGCCGATAAACAAACGGAATCGAACGCTATAGACGCACAGAGCATCAAGCAATTGGTTCATGACTACAGTGTGGGGAAACTCAGCGCCAAGTCTGCTTCAATTACGTCCAGCCATTTGATTGTAGACGGGGATACGGGAGGCTCGAAGACGTATGAACTGCCGAAGGACGAATTTTTCGTCTCGATCGCGCCTTACGAGAATCAGACCCATCCTTGCGAGATTCATAGCTTGACCGGATGCCGCGGGGAGATGACGGAGCAAGAGTTTCAAGTCACCGTCACCGATGCGAAGGGGAATACCGTGGTGGACCAAAAGATGACGTCCCAAGCAAACGGATTTATCGACCTGTGGCTGCCGCGCGATCAAACGTACTTGATTCAAGTCAGTCAGGACGGTAAAACCGCGGAGTCGGAAATCTCCACATTTGATGGAGATCAAACGTGCATTACGACGCTACAACTCAGCTAGTTTTGTACAAAAACGAAGGACCCTCATCAGAGGGTCCGTTTTTTTTGGCCGACGTCTACAACAAGAGAATGGCACCGCCCAGCATGGGAGTGAGCACCATGCACGTTTTGAGCCAAGCCGCAGGTACGCGCTTCGTGAACGTGGCGCCAATATACGCGCCGCTCATCGTACCGATGACAACGGCAGCGAGCAAATGCACATCCAAGTAACCGATGGTAAAGTAACCGGCCCCTCCGGCGAGGGCAATCGGCATGATGACCAGCATCGTTGTACCGGCGGCATATCGCATGGACATTCCAAGGAGCAACATCAGCCCCAGTTGGATGAAAGGGGTCGACCCGATGCCGAACAGCCCTGATAAAGCGCCGGTCAGGAAGCCAACGAGCGGTGCATTCACCCAGAACCGCCAGCCTTGGACGGGGGAGGCGGCGTTCATGCTCTCGGGCGTCTGCGGTCGCCGGGAGACATAGGCCATGCGAAACCATAGGGCGAATCCGGAAGCAAACAGCATGCCGGAGGTCAAGTATCCCAGCTGATCTTCGGGAATCAGGGAGGACCAACCGGAGCTGATCCACGCACCCGCTGCACCGGTTAAGCCGACGACCACCCCGGGCCGCAGCTTCATATTCCCTTCCCGGTAATGGCTGATCGAACCGGAGAAGGATGAGAAGAACATGGCCGCGAGTGCAGTCCCTAGCGCTGTATGAATCGGGTAACCGAACACAACGGTTAGAATTGAAATAATAAATCCCGATCCGCCGGCGCCTACGAAGCCAAGGAGCAGGCCAAGCGCCAACATGACCAAGGCAACTTCGAGCAGCGGAATCAAGGCATCCTCCAAACCGGGTGAGGAACGCAGATCCCCGCAGGAGCCGGCAAGTCCTGATGCACAGAGCTTACGAGGTCCAGCACCATGGTGGCATGATTTGCTCCGTAGACAGGCCACGCGGGTAAAAGATCCGTATTCGGGTCACCATTGCGGATAAAAGCACACCAAGCCGCCCTCATCCCGCGGGCAAGTCCATTCATTTCAGCTGTCACCAAATACGGATCGTCGGAGGGGAGCGCAGGGATGGAGCCGGGGTCACCTGCGGCTAAGGCCGTTTGGATTAGGCTTCCTTCAAACCCGTGGATCGCTCCCAGTCTTCCGCCGCACCGAAGCCGGTACATCCATACGGGCGCTCCCGCTGAAGCTACCGCTTCCGCGAACTGCATGGCCCCTATGGCGTACAGGTGCTCGGTTAACGTTCGATTCCATGCAGCTTCTGGTGTCATCAATGTCTGGTAGTGCTGATAAGCCATCCATGCCACTTCCGCATTGATTCCAAATAATCTCTCCAGCGTCTCCCGGTCCGGAGATCTTAGCAACGGATCATTATGGATAAAGATCGCTGCCTCATCCTCGTTGGACCCGATCAAGAGCGGCGGCAGCCCCTCACTACCTTCAAGGCTCGCCAGCGGATCCATAGGGATCATGAACCCATCGGCCACTGGGCCAAACATATGCAGACCGCGCGAGGTATCGAAGCCAACCGCCGATTGGGCTTCAATTAGTTTCTCTGCGGGAAGCTCGAACAATCGGTGCGCATCTGCCGGTGATATGTTTAGCTGCTCCAGTAGTCTTCGTGTTGTTATGTTAGCCGTCTTGCGATCGCGTATCGCTTGCGTGGCTCCGCTTTGGGCGATGGCTCGGTGAAACAGGCTGCGCGCCTTGGGCATGACGTACAGCGAAGCCACGCATTTGGCGCCAGCGGAGTTCCCGATCACCGTGACGCGCGACGGGTCGCCGCCAAAAGCGGCGATATTGTGCTGAACCCACCGCAGGGCAGCGACAATATCAAGCATGCCATTATTGCCCGAGCTCGCGTATTCTTCGCCCAGTAACTCACTCAACTCCAAGAAACCCAATGCCCCCAGCCGATAGTTGATCGATACATAGACGATCCCTTCCTCCGACGCGTATTTGGAACCGTCACAATCCGCGCCGGTTCCCGATACGAATCCGCCGCCGTGAATATAGACCATTACGGGCTTCAGCTCATCGCCGAAGTCCTCCGGCATCCATACGTTCAGAACCAAGCAATCTTCGGACTGCGTTAGCTCCGCTAGAAGGCCTTCCTGAGCAGGATTCTGAGGGGCAGCATGACCATACCGATCACATCGCCGTACGCCTTGCCAGGGAAGCGGGGGAGCCGGCGGCTTGAATCTTCGTGATCCTCCCGTTGGAGCGGCATAAGGAATGCCACGGAAAACGTAGGCGCCATCTAGCTTAACGCCCTCAACCTTGCCTGATAACGTCTGTACAATCAAGAGGATTCTCTCCTGTCCTGTCGTTGTTGTGACTATTATAGCTTGCTTATGTTGATGAACCATAATATATATTTGTTTATAAAGATCATAACTGATTGGTTATGAAGCAGGAGGCCAGATCGGAGTGGAGTTGTTGCAGCTGAAGTATTTTCAGACAGTGGCTCGTTTGGAGCATATGACGAAAGCAGCCCAAAGCTTGCATATCTCGCAGCCGGCACTAAGTAAAATGATTGCATCCCTGGAAGCGGAGCTTGGGACCGAGTTGTTCCACCGGGAACGCAAGACAATCCGCTTAAACGAGCATGGCAGAAGGTTTCTTCAGCAGGTAGATCTTGCTTTGGACGCGCTCGAGGATGGGAAGCGCCAGCTGCAGGATGCCAGCGGACTCGCCTCTCCCGTTCTTACGCTGGACGTCCGGGTATCCTCGCATTTGCTGCCAGACTTGTTGGCGGATTTTCGCGCGGAATGTCCACAGGCTCAATTCAACTTGCTGCAGCATGTTTCCCCGCTGGACACTCGGACGAACTACGATTTATGCCTCTCGGACGGAGCGGAGTCCCCTCCGGGAGCGGCAACCGTCTCCTTGCTGGAAGAAGATATTCTGGTGGCTGTTCCGGTTGACCATCCGCTCGCTCAGCGGCAGCAGGTAAGCTTAAAAGAGCTTCGGGAGGAAGATTTCATCATGCTTCCTTCCGGCAAGTCGTTGCGGGAAACGACAGATGCCTTCTGCCGGCTGGCCGGATTCAAGCCCCGGATTCGCTTCGAAAGCGACGATCCGGCCACCGTACGCGGACTCATTCGTGCGGGACAAGGCGTGGCTTTCCTGCCCGCCCTTACTTGGGCCGGATCCACTGGTACGGGGGTCCGCTTGCTCAGACTCGAAGAAAGCTGGTGTAAGCGAACCATTTCCTTGTCCTGGCCGAAGGATCGCTATATGAAGCAAATCGCGGCCCGATTCCGTGATTTTACCATTCGATATTTCGCGAGGTTGGCGGAAGCTGGGAGAGCTGGGACACATTACACTCCATAATGGAGTTCATTTAAGAACTTTTTTACTCGAACGAAATGCCACTGGAAAGGAATTGTTCTGATGAATCTAAACGAAATTTTTAATATCAGGCCCTCGAGCAGGCAGCTTTCTTGGCAAAAGTTAGAGTTTTACGGATTTATTCACTTTGGGATGAACACGATGACCGGCAGAGAGTGGGGGACGGGGCATGAAGATCCGGTGCTGTTTAACCCGAAGCAGCTCGACGCCACGGAATGGGTGGCCATCTTAAAACAAGCCGGCATGAAAGCCGTCATACTGACCTGCAAACATCATGACGGCTTCTGCCTCTGGCCCAGCCGATACACGAAGCATACGGTCGCATCCAGCCCGTGGAAAGGCGGCAAGGGGGATGTGGTTCGCGAAGTTTCGGACGCTTGCCAGAAGGCCGGGCTGAAATTCGGAGTATATCTGTCGCCTTGGGATCGGACCGAAGCCAGCTACGGGGAAGGAGCCGCGTATGACGATTTTTACGTGAATCAACTGACGGAGCTGCTTACTCAATATGGCGAGATTAGCTGCGTGTGGCTGGACGGCGCCAACGGAGAAGGCCCCTCCGGCAAGCGGCAGCAGTACGATTGGGACCGTTACTATGAGACGATTCGCCGGCTGCAGCCGCAATGCGTGATCAGCGTATGCGGCCCGGATATCCGCTGGGTTGGCAACGAGGCAGGGCATACGCGGCGGGAAGAATGGAGCGTTGTACCTCGGGCTTTGCAAGATGCGGAGAAAACGGCGGAAAAATCGCAACAAACCGATGACCCGTCCTTCGCTCGTTCGATCAACTCGATGGAAGAGGATCTGGGCAGCAGGCGGGCGATTGCTCGGTATGGCGGAGAATGGGTGTGGTATCCGGCTGAAGTGAACACGTCCATCCGTCCGGGGTGGTTCTACCATGCCGAAGAGGACGGGCAGGTGCGGAGCGACCGTGAACTGTTCGACATCTACTTGAAATCCGTTGGCGGTAATGCCATGTTCCTGCTTAACATCCCGCCTAACCGGGATGGGGTGATCGCAGCGCCGGATCGTGAAGTTCTGGCCAAGCTGGGACGCCGAATCCAGGAATTAAATGATCCAAGGCTGAACGAAGGGGCCGTATGGATAGGATCGAGTGCCGCTTCCCAGGAGGAGGCGGCCGAAGCTCTTGCCGAGGCCACACCGGATCGCGCTTGGAGACCGTCTGCGTCGGATGCTGAGCCTTGGGTACAAATCGTTTTACCGGAGGCGAGGGCATTTAACGCGGTTATTTTACAGGAACAGATTGAACAAGGACAGCGGGTAGAGGCGTTTGAGCTGTGGGCATCGGAACTTACCGAGGATAAGTCCAACGAGGAAACTGCACTTCTCGGTGAATGGCGTTTGATTGGAGAAGGTTCGATAATCGGTTACAAGAAGATTGTCATCCTTCCGGTTACGACAGCCCGGAGGGTGAAGGTTGTTTTTAAACAGTATCGTGAGTATCCGACTTTGGCGGCAATCCAACTCTCATTATTAAGCGAGTAACGATATAGTGACTGGAATCGAAAGGACCCCCTCATTCACATCACGTGATAGGGGGTCCTTTCGATTTGCACACGTTACGCCAAAGCTCCAAGAAACATGGCCATATCTTCCTCTACATTCGTAATGCCCCCGATGCCAAACTTGTCGATCAGGACCTTCGCTACGTTGGGGGACAGGAAGGCCGGCAAAGTAGGGCCGAGGTGAATGTTCTTGACACCGAGATGGAGCAGAGCGAGCAGGACGATGACGGCTTTTTGTTCATACCAGGCAACATTGTACGATATCGGCAGCTCGTTGATATCCTCAAGACCGAACAATTCCTTTAGTTTCAGTGCAATGACGGCGAGTGAATAGGAATCATTACATTGACCCGCATCAAGGACGCGGGGTATCCCGCCAATATCCCCCAGGTCCAGCTTATTGTATTTGTACTTGGCACAACCGGCGGTCAGGATCACGGTATCCCGAGGAAGTGCCTTAGCAAACTCGGTGTAGTAGTTCCGCGATTTCATTCGTCCGTCACACCCCGCCATAACAAAAAACCGTTTGATCGCACCGCTCTTCACTGCCTGAACGATCTGATCCGCCAAACGAGTCACGGTATGATGGGCAAAGCCGCCGACAATATGCCCGCTTTCGAGCTCGGTTGGCGGCGGACAATTTTGGGCATGCGCGATGAGTGCTGAGAAGTCCTTTGGCTTCCCGTCCTTGCCATCCGGAATATGACGTGCTCCAGGATAACCGGTGTTCCCCGTTGTGTAAAGTCGATCCCGGTAACTATCCTTTGGCGGCACGATACAGTTGGTCGTCATCAGAATCGGACCGTTAAAGGCTTCGAATTCTCTCGCTTGCTGCCACCAGGCATTGCCGTAGTTGCCAACGAAGTGGCTGTATTTTTTGAAAGCCGGATAGTAGTGGGCAGGGAGCATTTCGCTGTGGGTGTACACATCGACGCCGGTGCCTTCGGTTTGGATCAGCAGCTCTTCTAAATCCTTCAAATCATGGCCGCTGATCAATATTCCGGGGCGATTCCGTACACCGAGATTGACCTGGGTTACTTCCGGATGACCATAGGTGCTTGTATTGGCTCGATCCAACAAGGACATGGCTTCGACGCCATATTTGCCCGCTTCCAGGACCAAGGCGACAAGATTATCGGTTGTTAAGGTATCGTCCAAGGTTGCAGCCAGCGCCTGGCGCATAAAGTGATGAATCCTTCCGTCGGTATAACCCAATTGATAGGCATGGTAGGTGTAAGCGGCCATCCCCTTAAGTCCGTAGGTTAATAGTTCACGTAAGGAACGAATATCTTCGTTGGCGGTAGAGAGGACCCCGACCTGTTGGGCTTTACCTGCGAACTGGCTTTCATCTCGAGGCTCCCAGAGCGCGGCATCGGGTAAGACAGCCTCATCGTCAGAGTGCTTCTTCATCCAGTAGCTTCTAACAATATCTCGCAAGGCAAGAGCCTCCCGGATATGGCTCACGAAATAGTTGCGATCAAAATTAGCGTTCGTTATTGTCGCAAACAAGGAGTTCATGGTAAATACGGATAGCTGCCGGTCAAGCGGCTCCGGCAGGTCGCTGTCTAAGGCAAGGAATGACGCCCCCTTGAGGACATAGACCAACAAATCCTGCAGATTCGCAACCTCCTCAGACTTTCCGCAAACACCTGTGATGGTGCAGCCCGTTTCACCCGCGGTCTCTTGGCATTGGTAACAGAACATGGACGGCTCGTGACGCGTATCGGTTGGGATTTGACTTTGGTTCATCGAGAAACCTCCTTGATTGATTTCGAAGACAGGAGGTGCTGAAAATTGTGTTGATTTTCACGTAGTTAGATTTGAGACACTGCACCTCCGTTTCTGCCAGAAGCATATCGCTCGATCGGCAGCGATTGAGTGACTGGGATCACAGTCATTTCCACAAAATAGCAAACAAATAACAGAATCTCTTTACCTAGGAAAAATATGCTATAATCCAATTCATAATAGATAAGGGGGGATATGGAAATTGGTAAAAAAGATCATGAAATCAATCCTTTGGGGACTATTGGGTATAGCGATCTTAGGTATTGTGATCGGGTTTGCCACAGACCATTTTACGTTGGCTTACCGAATTATGCTGGTGTTGTTCCTCGTTTTCAGCGGATGGGGTACCTTCTACTATGTAAAAAATCATGAGCGGCAGTATTTAGACGATTATCGGCGGTATAACCGTTCATACGATAACGTCACTCGAGAAGATGACTTATTAAGATAAACGAATTTCGGATCAACTTCGGTTTGAGGCTTGATCATTGTGGGAGCGAGATCTATCTCGCTTCTTTTTGCATTTAGGTTCGTGTTCCTCTTTGCAGTACTCAAGTCACCGTGATGTTCTTCCTAGACGAAGTGTGATGAAAATTATACAATACGGGAAGTTAACCACGAGCTGCGTGAACTTTCAAATGAGGTGAAACGATGCAACGAACACAGAAATGGCGCAAACGGGCTGTACTTTTCGGCTTGACGGCAATGCTGACGATCCTCTTATCCGGGTGCGGAGGCGAGGCGAATCCGAAGGACAAAACGGCGGCCGCAGAGCCGACCTCAAGACAATATTATATTTTTGATACGGTGGTTAACATCAAATTGTATGAGGACCCGAAGGGCGAAGAGCATTTGGATCATATCGATGCGATGTTGAAAACGTTGGACGAGGAGCTTAGCCGGACTTTGGAGACAAGCCAGCTCTACAAAGTGAATCAGGAGGCAGGCGTAGAGGCGGTTGAAGTATCCGAAGATACGATAGAGGTATTAAAACGCTCGCTGAATTATGCCAAGGAGACGGATGGGCTGTTTGACCCAACCGTTGGCGGATTGGTTGATCTTTGGGATATTGGACATGAAGATGCCCATGTTCCGGCTCCGGAGGACTTGCAGCGGGAGCTTAGCTTGGTTGGTTATCAAAATGTGGTGATGGACGAAACCAAGCGAACGATTTTTCTGAAAACACCGGGGATGATTCTGGATCTCGGCGGCATCGGAAAAGGGTATGCGGCAGACAAAATCGCAGCTTATCTTCGTGAAGAAGGCGTAAAGAGCGCATTAGTTGACCTTGGCGGCAGCAGTATCATCGTGGTTGGAAGCAAGCCGAACGGTGACGACTGGATCGTTGGACTTCAGGATCCTGACAGCTCGCGCGGGACGACGATGGGGACTATTCGCTTAAACGATCAGGTGATTAATACCTCGGGAGTCTATGAACGGTATTTTGTTGAGGACGGGGTGATGTACCACCATATTCTTGACCCCAGAACTGGCGCGCCGGCGCAAAACGAGCTGAAGAGCGTAACCATCTTAACGGATAATGCGACGGATGCCGATGCGCTATCTACTGTGGTTTTTGTGATGGGCTTGGAGAAAGGGATGGAGTTTGTTGAAAATTATAATGAGGTAACGGAAGCCTTGTTCATCACGAAGGACGACAAAATTTATGTCACATCGGGACTTAAGGATCAGTTTAAAGTGACCAACGAGCTGTATACGCTGATCCAAGAATAGTGAACTCTGGACGTTCAAGCGATTGGACGTCTTTCTTGTCTTTCTTGCTTATCGGGCGCTGTCTTTGACGAGAAGCGCAGTGAAGATAAGAGATAACAGTAGGATCATTCCCATACCGACCATCTGAAGGATATTGGCATAAGGATCAGGAAACGTTAGCACTGCAAACAGAACATCCTTAAGGAGGAAAAAGAATATCTTCCATATGCCCCAAAAGACAAGAAGGATCACCGCCCATTTTTTGAAGGACTTCATGCAAGGTACCTCCGATTGATCAAGATTTCGATTGTATTTCGCCAGATGTTCTTCCTTATATACTAAAACGAAAGAGATAAGGAGTTGGTTTCGATGAAATTGATGTTGATTTCGGATATTCACGGATCAAGCGCTTGGCTGGACCGGGCGATGGCCAAAGTAGCCGAGGAGCAGCCAGACCAAATCATTATGCTGGGGGATTTCCTGTATCACGGGCCGCGAAATCCGCTGCCTGACGGTTATGATCCCAAGCGGGCCGCGGCGACGCTGAACGAACATAAGCATCAACTCATCGCTGTGCGCGGGAACTGTGATGCGGAAGTGGACCAGATGTTGCTGGAATTTCCGATGATGGCGGATTATGCCATGCTCTACTTGGAGGGACGACGTATTTACGTCACGCATGGGCACGGATACAGCATCGATCAGCTTCCGCCATTGGCGCCGGGTGACGTGTTTATTCAGGGGCATACGCATGTGCCAGTAGCCGATATCAAAGATGGCATCTACGTCCTGAATCCGGGGTCCATCGCATTGCCGAAGGAGAACTTCCCCAATTCCTATGGCCTCTTGGAAGCAGGAGCGTTTAGGGTAAAAGACTTTACTGGTAACGTCATCAAACGGATTGAGCTTGCTCCATGACCAACGAACGGATCGAGCTGCAGCTTCGCACCCTTCCAGCAGCGCCGGGGGTTTATTTGATGAAGGACGCGGTAGGAGGCGTCATTTATGTTGGCAAGTCGAAGAACTTGCAGCAACGGGTACGTTCTTATTTTCATGCCTCCCGTCACCGCTCCAAGAAGGTGGAGAGATTGGCGCATAATGTGAAGGATCTGGAAATCCGCAGGACTGACACCGAATTTGAAGCGCTGATGCTGGAGTGCCGGCTGATTCAAGAACTGAAGCCGATGTATAACAAAAAGATGAAGAGTCCACTCGGTTATGTTTATTTAGCGATCTGCGACACAGACGGGATCTGGGACCTGGAAGTTGCTGATGTGCCGGACGCCCCGGGAACCCGCCAAATTTATGGACCGTATTCGGCGAGTAGGTATGCTGTTGAGGCGGCTGTCCAAAGCGTTCGCGAAGCTTTGCGTATCGCTTGCAGCCGTCCACGATCAGCGCCCATTGGATTTCCCTGTTTGAACCATTCGCTGGGCTTATGTCTCGGCGCATGCTTAGGCGGGGAAGCGGTTGAGCGCAACAACCGCATGATGGATCGGTTTACTGCGCTGCTGGATGGCTCGGATTCCAGCCTCCGGGAGGAGTTGGAGAGACGAATGCAGGACGCCTCCGAACGATTTGATTTTGAAGCCGCAGCCAAGCTCAGGGATGCTCTTCATGCCATCGATCTGTTTGCGAGGCAGGAGGAGATTGCCGGATTTATAGAGCAGAACGAGAATTTCGTAGTTGTGGAGCGCCTGAGTGAGCGGGAGACCAAATGGTTCATCTTGCAGCGAAATACGATCCTGTATAGCCAGAAAGTTGAGCTACTTAGAGAAAGCTCCCAAGCCTCTATGTCTCTGGAAATGGCGGAGCAGGCAGTGGTCTATCTAAGACATCGTTCTTTTCTGACAGGCAAACCTACTCGGGATGAAATTGATGAGGCGCGGATCATCTACCGTTATTTACAAAGCAGCGACTGCCGCTATGCGCAGATTCCACAGGCATGGATTGATGCTCTGGATAAGGCGCGGATTGCACAGCTGATCGAAGAGATTCTCTAACAAAATCTATGAAATCATCTTCCTATTGACAGCGTTTACAATAATAGTTTATGTTTGATATGGAAATATAAACCATTATTGTAATTAAGGGGGATTTGTGATGATCATGAACCAACCGAATGCTGTCCGTGACATCCAGAGATTACTCCGAACCATCCTACTCACGGTGCTACTTACTGCAATGACCTTAAGTAACTCAATGTTTGCACCTTCGGCTCAAGCTGCGGAGGGAGATTCCAGTACGAACGTGTCAAGAATCGAGCAGAGCGGCTTCCTGAAAGCTAGTGGTGCGGTGCTGCGGGACAACTATGGCACAGGGAATATCGTCAATCTGCGGGGGACCAATCTTGGCGGCTGGCTGTTGCAGGAGAGCTGGATGTCACCGCTGGGCGTGAAGGATGAATGGACGCTGCGCGAAACGTTAACGAACCTGCACGGCGCGCAAACGGCGGAAAGCTTGATCAAAACGTATCAAGACGCCTGGCTGACTACACGGGATTTGGACAATATCAAAAACATGGGGATGAATATGGTCCGCGTGCCGATTCTTTACCTGGAGCTGATGGACAAGTATGGCAACTGGAAGGCGGATCCGTGGAGCAAGCTGGATTGGCTCGTCCGTGAAGCGGGGGAACGGGGCATTTATGTCCTGCTCGATCTGCACGGTACGTTTGGCGCCCAGAACACCTTTGATAACTCCGGTGAGGTCAACTCGGACCCGCAGCTCTGGAAGAACCAGCAATACCAGGACCGTACCGTTCGGTTGTGGGAAGGGATTGCCGCCCATTTTAAAGGTAATCCGACCGTGGCAGGTTACGATCTGTTAAACGAACCTGACCGGGTGAGCAAGGAGCAGTTAAACGCTTTTTATGACCGACTGTATAAGGCGATCCGCGCGATCGACCCTGATCATACGATTTTTATCGAAGCTGCTTGGAACTGGAACCAGCTCTATGACCCGGACACCTTTGGTTGGACCAACGTAGTGTACGAAATGCACTATTACGCGATGGCCGGCAACGAGGCTTCGGATTGGAATGCGCAGAACCGTCTGGTGAATACCGCCTTGCAAGGCTTGCGCGACCACCAAGCCCGGTGGAACGTACCGGTGTATGTCGGAGAATTTTGCCTGTTTGATTTTACCGATCTGTGGGAGAAGTTCCTGGCCGGAATGAACGCCTCCAACATTTCCTGGACGAACTGGACGTATAAGGTCAGCTCGAACTACGGGAACTGGGGGTATTTCAACAACAACCCCAATCCGGTACCTAACATCTACAGCGACAGTCCAGAGACAATCGCCGCTAAATGGAGCAAGTTTAATACGGAGAATTTTAGACCGAACACGACCCTGCAAAATTTGGTGAAAAAATATACGACGGGCACAACACCGTCGCCGACGCCTACCGGGTTCGTCTATTTGATCTCGGAAGCGAATAAGAAGATTGTCAGCGCAGAGAACGCTGGCAGCGCTCCTTTGGTCGCCAATCGCGATACCGCCCAGGATTGGGAGCTGTTCGAAGTGATCAACAATAGTGATGGAACGATTTCGCTTAAATCCAAAATCAATGGAAAATACGTCACCGCAGACTTGAACGACGGCGGCAAGCTGATCGCCCGCGGCGAGAGCATTCAACTCTGGGAGAAGTTCCGGAAGGAACAGCTGCCCGACGGGGCGATCGCCCTGTTCGCTTTGGCTAACAACAAGTACGTGAGCGTGGAATTGAATAACGGAGCTGGACTGGTGGCGAACCGGGATCAGGTCGGGGGGGCTTGGGAGGCCTTTTGGCTGATTACCCAGTGATCGGCAGCCTAAGCTCTGACAAAGGCAACGGGGAAGAATAGGTGTCCCCGTTGTCTTTTTTATGCATAATCAGGAAAGGTTCATTGATAAATTTTGCTTGAATTGGGAATAACATATCCAGACCCTTTGGTGAAAGGAGGAATTCCCTTGCAGATCAAGGAAAGCCTTCATTCTTCAGTTGATGAGAATATCGCATTATTCAAAAGCATCTTTCCCAATGATTCCACCATCAAATTTCGTAGATTTCAACACCCTCAAGTGAAGTCGTTATGCGGCTGTTTAATTCATATTGAAGGTATGGTCAGCACGGAGACGTTAAGCAACTACATCCTCCGGCCGATCTTTCATTTCCAGCCTTCCGAGGAAAACCGTGGTATTCCCTATTTACAGCTCTTGATGGAGGGGATCATCGAGGTCAGCATGCTCGAATTATCAAACGACATGAATGCCCTCTTAAGCGAGCTGCTGAATGGCAATACCTTGTTGTTGCTGGAGGGGCATGATCAGGCGCTGCTCATTGAGACGCAAGGCTTACAAAGCAGAGGAGTTTCGGAACCGGGAACGGAAAAGTCGGTGATTGGGCCTCGTGAAGGGTTTACCGAAACGTTGATTACCAATTTGTCGCTGATCCGTCGACGGGTGAAAAACCCAAAGTTAAAGTTTGAATTCATGGAGCTGGGGGAAACAACCAATACGTCGGTTTGTCTATGTTATCTGGAGGACTCGGTTTCCCTGAAAATCTTGGAGGAGCTGAAGAAGCGCTTGGCGCGGATTCAGATCGATGCCCTTGTCGATTCCGGGGAACTGCAGGAATTGCTTCGGGATGACATCCTGACTCCGTTTGAGACAGTGGGCAATACGGAACGCCCTGATACCGTGGCAGGCAAAATTATGGAGGGGCGTATTGCTGTGCTGGTGGATGGGAGCCCGTTTGTACTCACGGTCCCGTTTTTATTTAATGAATACTTCCAGGTGAGTGAAGATTACTACAGCAACTACTTGTTTGGTTCGTTTAACCGGATGATTCGGTTCATTGGCGAATTTCTAGCGGTCAGCGTTCCGGCCATCTACGTGTCCTTGGTGACTTACAATCAGGAGATGATCCCAACTCCACTGCTACTCAGCATTTCAGCAGCTAGACAATCCGTTCCGCTGCCGACGGTGGCGGAATGCTTCTTGATGTTACTCGTGTTTGAAATTCTCCGTGAAGCAGGGACCCGAATTCCCAACTCCATCGGTCAGGCGGTCAGTATCGTTGGAGCTTTGGTTCTGGGGCAAGCAGCCGTAGATGCGAGAGTTGTCAGTGCTCCGATGGTGATTGTCGTTGGTATTACCGGGATCACAACGTTGATTAACGTCAAGATGAAAGCCGCCTCTATTTTTACACGTTTCACTTTGCTGACATTAGCCACGTTTATGGGGATCTACGGATATTTATTTGGCTTAATAGGTGTGGTCGTCCACTTGATGAGCTTGCGGAGTTTTGGTGTGCCTTACATGCTCACCATAGGTTCCATCAAGGATGATGACATTCAGGATACCTTAATCCGAGGCCCTTGGTGGGCATCGAGGGTGGGAACCCTCCGCATCCAAACGAAACGGCGGATTCGTAAGGTTATGAGGTGAGAACGATGTCGATCAAACTTGGGGCCAAGCTGCTGACCGTGATGTTGAGCAGCCTGATGGTTTTATCCTTAACCGGCTGTTGGAATTATCGGGAAATCGAGAAAATGACCACCATCGCCGGAATTGCAATTGACAAAGGCGAGAAGGAGGGGGAAATTCGGCTCACGCTCGAGACGGTCGACGGGTCCGGCGGACAAGACGTGCTGATGGTTGGTTATAGTCATATTTCTTTAACAGGCGAGACGATGTTTGACATTGTACGTCGAATGATTGCGGAGACGGGCAGAAAATTGTACTGGGCGCACGCCAAAGTGATTATTTTGAGTCAGGACATCGCACGGGAAGGAGCCGCCAAAGTTATTGATTGGTATATCCGCGATACAGAGACGCGGGCGGATATCCATATTCTGGTATCCAAAAATGAAAACGCTGCTGACGTGCTTCGAAGCGACAGCTACATGGATATGCCGTTGTCCTTTAAGCTGAATGAAATGCTGGATAATGAGAAATTGTTTTCCTCCGCCCCGGTCATGGAGTTGTTTGATTTCTCTGATACGGTGAATACGCCTGGCATAAGCAGCATACTTCCGCTGATTTACCTGAAGGAGCATGAGAAGGGGAAGATGGCATCGATTGGCGGATTGGCTGTGTTTGACCGAGATCGGATGCTCGGGACGATCAGTGAGGAAGATACCAAATATGTGTTGTTTCTACGCGATGAAATTCGTGGAGGCGTCTTAACGCTGGGCGGATATAATCATCCGCCGGGCATTTCCTTGAAAATTGTCAGGAGTAAAACAAAAGTAGAACCGGTCCTCGTGGATGGAGAGGTCGAAATCCGAGTTAAGACGCACACCACTACCTTCATAGACGAAGCGCAAGAGAACATGGTCGATTTTCTATCGGCTAAAGGGCGGGTAGAGTTGGAACAGCGGATGGAAGAGAAGATGGTCAAAGAAATGGAGAAAGTCATTCAGATCGCCCAAAAACAGTATCAACAAGATATCTTCGGATTTGGCAATCAGATTCATAAGAAGTTCCCAAAATTGTGGAAAAGGTTAGAGCCGGACTGGGACGAGCATTTTTCCAGATTAAAGGTGACGGTACAAGCGGACGTGCTCATCAAAGGCACGGCATCCACCAAACATTCGCTGAAAATGGAGGAAGAGATTCGATGATCCTGCTTACGATTCTCTTATACGCCGTTATCGTATTGTTGGATCAAGTTCAGACTTATAGAACCGCCCCCAAGAAGGATTTTATCTTTAGCTGCGTACTTGGGTTATTGTCGTTCGCAGCGGCATTGGTGGTGTCCACCGGTGAGCGGCTGCCGAGTCCTTCACCGTTAATTGAACGCATGGTGAGTTTGCTACTTGATTTGTAATACGGAGGTGTACTTGCGATGAGCAATGAAAGGATCAGCGGAGGTGAAGCTCGGGCGATTCTGATGCTATATGTCATGGGCAGCACGATGATTATGGGGGCTGCGAGTAATGCACTTAATGATGCCTGGCTCGCCATCCTGATCGGCATTATCCTAACCGTACCACTCGTGTTGATCTATGCGCGTTTGCTCGCCCTTTATCCTGGGCAAAATTTGTTCGACATCTGCTTACAGGTATTCGGGAAGTGGGCTGGGCGAGTGTTGATCCTGATCTACGTTTGGTATGCTCTCCATTTGGCGGCGCTCGTACTTCGGAATTACGGCGAATTTATGGAATCTGAAGCGATGCCGGAAACGCCGATGCTCGTCCCGATGCTGCTCGTTGCCTTGCTGTGCATCTTCGCCGTGATCAAAGGCATTGAAACCATGGGGCGAAGCGCAAGGCTGTTATTTAACATCTGTATAGCTACGGTGATTTTCGTGTTGTTGCTGACGATCGGACGAATTGAGGTGGAAAATATTTTTCCAATAATGGACCATGGCTGGATGCCGATTTGGAAAGGCGCGTTTTATGCCTTTTCGTTTCCTTTTGCCGAAACGGTTTTGTTAACCGGGATATTTTCCAATGTAAAGGATGGAAAATCGTTTGTTCGGATCTTTTTGTATGGCTTGCTCATTAGCGGGGCACTGGTTGTGTTTATTACGTTTCGTAACATTTGCGTATTAGGGACCTACACGATGAGCAACGTGTCCTTCCCCTCTTATGCTGCGGTAGGTCGGATCAATGTCGGCTCGTTTATTCAACGGATCGAAGGCACGGTGTCCATCGTATTCGTCATTTGTGTTTTTATGAAGGTCAGCGTATGCTTGCTTGCGGCAAGTCAAGGGATCGCCAAGCTGTTTAACCTACAGACATACCGGAGTGTGGTTCTCCAATTAGGGCTCTTAACGACGTATTTTGCCTACTCGTTATATGACGACATTATGGAAATGTGGAATTTTGCCATGAAGACCTATGCTTTCTACGCATTTCCGTTTCAGGTGATCTTCCCGATTCTGTTGCTGCTTGGGGCCGAGATCAAGAGACGCCTAAGAACTCAGGAGAAATCAGGATAAGGGTTCGGTTTACAAGGAATGCCGATTGACATATCATGAGGCTATATCATACATACGGAAGGAATGTGGAGATGGAGAGACAGGCTGTCAAACTTTCTAAGCCGGAAGCGATGATTTTTGACATGGACGGGACGTTGTTCAAAACGGAAACCTTGCTCGTCCCAGTTTTTCATAAGGTGTTTGATCAATTGCGTAAAGAAGGTCTGTATACCGGGGATACACCGCCGGAAGAGCTGATCCTTAGCTGCTTGGGGATGCTGTTGCCGGACATTTGGCGTCGAGTCATTCCGGACCATGATGAGCAGGTGCACCGCCGGGCCGATGATCTGCTGCTGGAATATGAACTGGAAGGTCTGCAACAGCTGGCGACCGAGCTGTATCCCCAGGTGGCGGAAACGCTGCGGGAGCTTAGTGCCAGAGGTGTGCGGCTGTTCGTGGCCAGCAACGGGTTGGAGCATTATGTCAAGGGCGTGGCCAAGGCGCATGGAATTGCTTCGCTGTTTGAAGGACTCTATAGCGCAGGGGAGTTCCAAACGGCAACGAAAGTCGATCTCGTGAAGCTGCTTCTGGATCAGCACGGCATCACCCGCGCATGGATGGTTGGGGATCGTTCCTCGGACGTTGAAGCGGGCAAACGGAACGGACTCGTTGCAATCGGCTGCGCTTATGCCGGCTTCGGAGATGATCGGGAGCTGGCCGGCTCCGACGTGCGGATTCACACTTTCGATGAATTGATCTCGTTGTATGAGCAGGCGGAGGAAGTGAAATAGCCAAACCTCCCATGGAGCATAACAAAAGCCGCTGCCCTCCTAATTGGAGGGGGAAGCGGCTTTCTGTTTATGCAGCCATAACGCATACTCCAGCGGCCTGACGATCGCTGCGCGGTACGCTTGGGAGTCACCCGATTGATGGAACACTTCGCGGGCAGGCTTGGGATTCACCTCAAGCAGGTAGATCTGTCCGTGGCGGTTGATGGCCAAGTCCAGCGCCAGCTCACACAACGCCCCAAACGTATTCTCCAGGTAGGCGGCGACCTCCAGACTGAGCTTCTCCGCCGCCCGGCGCACTTCCTGCCGCCGTTCTTCATTTGAGATCCACTGCTTTAGCAGCGTATTCATCGCTACGGCATGACCACCGCCGTGAAGATTGGACGTGACACTGCGGGGAGGACCGACCCTGGCAGCGCAGCCAGTCACTTCCCACTCTCCTTCACCGTTCTTCTGTACCAGCATCCGATAGTCGTGTACGCGGCCGTTGGGCAGCTTAATCTGGATCCCTTGCTGGGCGATGAAGCGTCCGCTTCCTTTCCAGCTTAGCAGGAACGTACCCAGCCGGGATTTATGGATTTTTTGCGGAGCGATGATCCTGCGGTTCTGTCTCCGCCCTTGGATCAGGAAGTGATCGCTGTCCAGGCGTTCTACGCGCAGGATGCCGCGGCCCCCTGTGCCGTTAATCGGCTTGACATAGACGGTGGAATACTTTTTGAGCAGGTGAAACACATCGCTGCTGCTCTGAAATAATACCGTCTCCGGGAGGTTGGATCGGAATCGGCTTTTGCGAGACAATGTTTGATATATCGTCCATTTATTGCGCAGCGGCCGGTTAAGGAAAGTCAGATGACGATAACGCGCCCGGAACTTCAGCAATTGCTCGAACCGCTTGCTGCGCTGGATTCGGCAGCGATCGAAGATTAGGTCGGGGAAGCTGCGCCATTTGCGAAACCATCTCTTGCCCTTGGGGTCATACTCGAGGGCGAGAATCTGCTTTTTCTGGTCATTCACGTCCATTGGGGTGAACACGAAAATGTCCAGGCCCATTTTTTTTCCCTCTGTGATCATGCGCTGGTAGATATGGCGTTCCTCCAGCAGCTTCTTGTCATTGAGGTACAAGGTTAGGATGCCCAGGACGGGTTGTGACAACGATATCACCTTCTTTGCTGGTATGGGAGACCGACGCTGCAGGCGTTGGGGAAACGGGCCGGGTCTCCAGCAAAAGCAGCGGTTTCCCGTTTGGATCCCGGGTCAGGCCCGAAGCGTACATCCCTGCACGAAAACACAGGCGCAAGCTCTGAATCTGATTTAACGCCACCTGGCAGCTAAGCTGCTTCAGCCGAGTCTGCTGGGCTTGAAGCAGCCCTGCGCCGAGCCCACAGCCGCGGTACAGGGGATGGACAACGACAACGCACAGGGTGCGGCCGTAATCCATGACGCAAGAGACGCCGGCCAGCCGCTCTCCATCCTCCGCCCGGATGCGGGCAACGAACATGGAGCCCCCCGGCTGCAGTAAGTCGCTTGGCGTCAACCGGAGCAGATTCCGAAGGACGGTGGGCGGAACGCGGCCGGAGTTATATTTACGAATGAAAGCTAAGATTTCGCTGTGCTGCAGCTCCCAAGGAGTCTCATCGTCCACGGTCACGGCTCGGATCTCCATCACGACCGTCCTCCTTTCGTGTTGATATTCGTTCGTTTCAAGGTTTGTGTTTCGGTTGGCGGTATAAATATTGGCTGTATTGAAAAATCCGCTCCAGCGATTTCTTGCGAATATGCGGCTCATCGAACTTCATCGGCTTAGCGTTCGCTTCGAAAAACCACAGGCGTCCGTCGGTGTCCACCCCAAGATCCATGGACATCTCCCCAAGCAGGAAGCCCGATTCCTTCTCGATTTGCTTGGCGATCAAGAGGGCGCTGGACTTAATCCGGCTGAGGAGCAGTGTCGTCATATCGGACCCGAAGGCGGGGAGAAGCATCTTCTCCGGGTCTTCAATGCTGCCGCCTTGCGGAACATGGGTTGTAATCCGTTTCGGCCCGGCCAGACGGGCGCCGATCCCGGTCACCATCCAAATGCCTTTGCCGTTCTTCTGCACGAGCACGCGCATGTCGAAGTGGCGGCCGTGATAGGAGGTCAGCTCGATGCCCTCCTGCATGATGTAGGGCGTTGCGCCAGCCTCCTTTTTAATTCTTTTCCACAGCAAGGGCAGCTTAGCGGTTCGATAAATGATGTTTCGGCGCTTCTTCCCTTGGATCGTCAGCCGGTATGGTCTCGGATGATTTACATCCAGCCGCAGCAGCATAATGCCTTTTCCGGCTTTGCCGCTTTCCGGTTTAAGGTACAGGGAGCCGTATTTCTCCAGCATCGTGGTTAGCGTTTTGGGCCCTAACATTTTTTTCGTGTCCGGCACCAGCGTTTTAGTCGCCCGTCCTTTCTTCAGCCATTCGAAGAGCCGTCGTTTGTTGAAGAAAAAAGGATTAAATAGATGAATCGATTCATGTTGGATGACCTCATCGATTTTGCGTCGTACCTCCGGCTTCTTCTCATCCTCCCGGAGGGGAATGCGGTTGTAGATGACGTCGGGCAAGGGGAACCAATGTTTCTTCCACGTCTTCTCCTCCGGGTGGAACAAGTATCCTTGAACGCGTTTGGCGCTAAGCTTCAAGTCTTTGGCTGTCAGAACATACACGGGACAATCCAGCTCTTGCCCGGTTTTGACGAGATCTCTGAAGTTGCTGCGATTCCCGCGGAACATTCGGACGTTATCATCCACGGTCAGTACGGCGACAACGGGCTTCTTCTCGCTCAATACTGGATTGATCATGAGCCATCTCTCCTCCGGAATTTGCTCAAATAGAGGCAATGATCCAGGATGTGATCGACCGATGCCTTCCCTTCAGCCCGAAGCGAAGGGTGCTTAAAGATCGAACGGCCTGGCTTGGCGTTGGCTTCGAACATCCAAATCTTCTCATCACGGTCGATCCCGATATCAAATCCGATCTCGCCGATCAGATGCTGTTGATGGGATTCAATCGCTTCAGCTAACGTGATCGCAACGGATTTCGCGTTCCGCAGCACTTCATCGGCACGCGAGCCAAATGCGCGGGAAAGCGCCTGCTCTGGCGTAAGCAGGGAGCCGCCGTTCTTCAAGTGCGTGGTGACGCTGCCTTTGCCGGCTTTTTTCGCACCGATCCCCACGACAACCCATTGGTTCTTCCCGTTCTTATGCATGTGGAAGCGGAAATCGATCGGGCAGTTGTCGATTTCGATGAGACGAATCCCCTGCTGGGCCACGTATCCGCGGAGCGCCCGACCGTGTCTGGCTTGCAGCGTACGCATCAGGCTGTTGAAGGAAGAGAAGCGCAGCAAGGCGTTCCGTCCGTTTTTCCGATACCTGGCATAATAGCCGCTTCTCGGAATATAGGATAAACGATAGATCCCGTTGCCCAGGCTGCCGCTGTTCGGCTTGTAGTAGACCAGAGAGTGCCGATCCAGCATCTCCTTGATTTGCTCCGGCGTCGGACTCATGAGCGATTCCGGAACGTAGCGGCCCACTGTGGGGTCTTTTTCCAGCAGACGGTAAATATCGGATTTATTAAAAAAACTCCAGTTAAAGAAAGGGATCCTCCGGCGGACGAACCGTTCCCGAAGCTGACTGATTGAGCTGGTTGTTTCGGCTCGGCGGCTGGGGAGACGGTTATAAACCACGTCAGGCAGCGGTACCCGCTTCCGCACGAACCGCCCCGCTTCGTTCAGAAAATAGCCGTTCACCGTTTCGTCTTCCCAATGGATATCCCGCGGAGTGAACGCAAAGATATAGGAAACTCGGCTTCCCTGCCGAAGGAGTTGCTTGATGAATGCGGTGCGCGAGCCAAAAGGGTTCGTTGGTGAGGACGTGGGTCCGTCGGACAGCACGCCGATGAGCGGGCCGATCTGCACTTCTCCCTCTTGCTGGCTGCGGAGGTAGACGCCGCCGGGTTTGGGGATTTTAATGCCTCTGCGAACGCCGCTGGCAAGGTACAAGTGGTTTCCCGCTTTATTAATCCGTTTAATGGCGGCGGGGACCCGTTCCCCCCCGAGTCTCAGATGAACCGACTTTCTTCCGGATAGCTTCAGATTCTTCATAAGAGCCCCTGACACGTAAACCACCCGGTCGGGGGCTTGCGTGAAATGGACGTTGCAAAAAGTCAAACTCATGGATTTTATCCTCCTAAAAGTGATCAGGGTTTGCTCAGCAGTAAATAGCGGGCATAGCCTATCGGATTTTCCAGCGACCTTCTGGCGGTTTCCGGATCGCCGATCCGAAAGAACGAGGAGCGCCCCGGTTTGGAGTTGACCTCCAGCACCCATACACGGCCTTGGCGGTCAACGCCGAAATCAAGGCCCAGCTCCGCCAGCCTGCCGAAACGGGTCTCCAGATAGGCCGGAATCAAGAGTGACAGTTTGCGGATTGCGGCTTCAGCGGCTTTGCCTTCAGACTTCCCGAGTTCGCGAATGAGATAAGGCAGTGCCCGATGGGCGGTACCGCCTCCATGCAAATTGGAGGTTAGCGAATCCTTGCGGCCCGCGCGGACCGCCATCCCCGTCAAGCTCCATTCGCCCTTGGCGTCTTTCTGCATGAGGACGCGGACATCAAAGGGTTCGCCGTCCGAGCTGTTCAACTGCAAATACGGCTGAACCAGGAACGGCTGTCTCCCGGTAAAGCGGTCAATCCAAACCAGCCCTGCTTGCTTGGTGGAAAAGCGACGCCGAAAGATCGTATTCCGCCCGCTGCGACCGACAACCCTGACTTCATCACGCGGCAGATGCCATTTAACGTATAGCGTCCGTTTGCCGTGCGTGCCGTTCCGCGGCTTCAGGAAGGCTTCCCCGTCATGGGCCTGCAGCCATTGGTCCAGCTGAGCCCGCCCTTGGTACAGCGCCGTTTCTGGTAAATGTTCGGCAACCTCCGGGCATTCCAGCAGAGCTTGGTATACCGCCCATTTTCCCGCAAGGCCCCGGGCCAAATAAACGAAGGGATGCTCATTCGCCAGCCGTTCGAGCAAACGGTGCTTGCGCAGCTGCTGCTTGCGGTCATGGACCAGGCAGCGATCGTAAATGATGTCCGGCCGGGGGCACCATTTGCGAATCCAGGTTCCGCGTTCGAAGGTATAGGCGGGAATGCCGGCAGCGTTCCCCGATGCGATCCAGCTCAGGCAGAAGACATACACGTGAAGCCCATGCCTTGCCCCGATGATGCATAATCTGCGGCAGAACGCAACTTCCGCGAAAGGGAGCGGTCCGCTGCTTTCGGAGACCAGGATGCCGACGTTTCCTTGTGGTGTTTTGTACATGGCAGATTCCCTCCTTCCAAGAGGCCCTCCAGGGGCAACCTCTAAAAGCCGGACAAATATCGGGTATATTCGATCACTTGCTTGACCGATGGGCGGATCTTCCCTTCGCCGATCGGGGTATTGTCGTTCTTGGACGGCTTGGAGTTGACCTCCAACAGCCACACTCGCCCGCTCGTTTCCACCGCCAAATCAATCCCGAACTCCCCGAAATGAGCCGGGATTTGTGCATCGACGCTCTGGGCGATATCCAAGGCAGCCTTCTTCAGCTTTAAGGCGAGCTTGCTCTTGATTCCCGCTGGCAGCGAGCTTCGGGCAATCGCGTCCTTCACCTTGCTCAGCGAGCCGCCGCGAGCCAGATTGGACACAAAATGATGGTTGCCGGCGATCCGGGCCACGATGGACGTCGTATTCCATTTGCCGTACAGGTTCTTCTGAACCAACGCCCGAAAATCAACTGGCCGGTGATCCACCTCAATCAAGTTCAGCCCTTGCTGGATTTGGTAGCGAGTTGTTTTCATTTTGCCGGACAATGCGTTGAACAGCTTCGCAAGGCTCGGATAAACTTGGCGCCGTGCGCCTCCAACCTGAGTCGATAGGGTCTGGAAGGCCCCGCCTTCAAGCCGCGAGATCCGGATGATGCCTTTGCCCAAGCTTCCCTTGATTGGTTTCAGGAAGACGACGGGATATTTGCTGCACATCGCTTTCAACATCGCGTAGTTGCGAAACAGATGCGATTCCGGCAAATAACGCTGCACGGAGGCATCTCGGCTAAGCGCGTCGAACACTTCGGTTTTGTCGAGATATTTCTCGTTAAAAAAATGGCTCCCGTAGCGGGATTTTACTTCTTTCATAAAATGCTGTACGCTAGGTTTGTTCTCCAATTTCCGCGAATTCAGCCGGTTGTAGAATACATCTGCGGCGGGCAGTTGGGTTTGCTTCCACCCGTTGCCATAGACCCAGCCCGAGACCTGGCTTGCGCTGTTGCCGATATGATTGGGGGTAAAGAAATAAACGAATACCCCTTGGCGCGAGCAAGCGTTCACGAGCTCTCTGCAGAACAAGGTCATTTGGCCAAACGGCCGTTCCGGATTCCCGGGGAAATCCTGACTGAGCAGAACTCCTAACAGCGGACCCAGTTGAAGGGTCGAGGATTGCGGCCGATAGATGAGTCGCAGCGGCGACCGCGGTTGGATGCCCATTTTTCTGGCCAGACCCGAGCTCATGCGAACTCCATCGGATCTGGATAAGGGGATGACCTTCACGCGGTGCCGAAATGATCCGAAAGTGAGTAGAAGCGGAAGATGCGTTGGGATTTTCCATTGTTTGATCAGCATGTCTCCGAGCACGATCATGTCGTCTTCAAGAATGCCCGGACTCATGATTTGTACCGTAATTTTTTTGGAGGGCATGAATGCGGATCTCCTTCCAAGCTAAGCTAGAGTCTTGGATGCAAGTAAAGATCATCTGCGTAAAATGCATGTAATGCATCATATGAGGACATAGAATCCTTGGTGATTAACCTATGCCCGTTTTCGGCGGCATCCGGGCGAAGGAATGAAGCGTTCTACTCCTTGCCGGGCGCGGGCCGAGGACGGATATCGCGGAAGATAGTTAGGGCAGCAGCCTAAGAGAAAGAAGGAGGAAGAGAGGGTGCCCGATTGGCTTTACGTGTTGGTAAGCGTTGCAGTGGCTGCTTTTGTCGGCGGCGTAACCAACCATTTTGCAATTAAAATGTTGTTTCATCCGCGCAAACCTATACATATCGGCAAATTTCATGTTCCCTTTACACCGGGACTAATCCCAAAACGCCGTGACGATATCGCTGCATCACTGGGGCAGGTGGTAGCTGAGTATTTGGTAACGGCCGAAGGACTGCAGGAAACGGTGTTGCGTCCGGCGTTCCGGAATAAAGCGGAGGACACGTTGCGCGGCTTCGTGGAACGCGTAAGCTCCAGCGAGTTAACGCTTCGGGAAGCGGCACTCCGGGTGTGGAGCGAGGAGGAGTTCGAAGCACTGAAGTCTAAGCTTACGGCAGGGGCAAGGGCTACGGCGATGCGGAGTCTGACGCGCTTATGGGAGCAGGCGGACCTTAGCAGCCTGCCGGTGAAGCGGCTTGTTCCCGGTTGGTCCGAGGAGAACCGCAAAGCCTGGAGCGCCGCGCTGGCCAGCGCGCTATTGGGTGTCGTGGAGGAGGAACTGCTGTCGGCGAGCGGCCAGCGTATGCTGTCGAAAATGGCGGCAGGGCTGATGGACCGAGCCGGCGGATTCCTGGGCACGATGGCCGCGATCTTTGTGGATGAGGACAAGCTGGTGCAAAAAATGACCCCAGCGCTCGTTCAGACGCTGCGGGGCGAGGACGCTTTAAACAAAACCGCCCACGCGATCGAGACGCGGCTGGAGCTGTATGGCGAGAAGCCGGTGGCGGAGCTGCTGGCGCTCTTAACCGGCGAAGAGGCGCTAGGCTGGCTGAACGGCAAGCTTGAGCAGCTGCCGCTGGAGCGTTGGCTCGAGCAAGCGGAGAACCGGCCGGTTCGCTCGTTGATCGAGCCGTGGAAAGCGTCGGTGCTGGGCTTCATTCCGGTGCTGACCGAGCGAACACTGCGCCTGATTGCCAAAGGCATTCCGGCGGCGATGCAGGCCGTGGATTTGCCGGGTCTCGTCGAGGAACAGGTGTCGAGATTCCCGATCGAACGGCTGGAGGAGGTTATCCTCAGCGTCTCCGGCAAGGAGTTTCGCGCCATTACTTGGCTTGGCGTGGTGCTTGGCGGGATCATCGGCTTGTTGCAGTCGTTGTTGCTGCTATTCGGCGGGGTAGGCTGATGGCTAGCGGCTGTCAATTGTCGGTGTAGGGTCTGACGGTTGTCAGTTGTCTGCTGTCGCGGGCCATGAGTCCTCGCGGTACTTCTTCTAACGCTTGTGAGGAGCGCTATTGGTGCCGAAAAGAGGGAGATGAAATTCTAACGCTTGCCACAGAGCTTATTTCTCGTAATTTGCGCTAAACAGCGATGTTTTCGGGTCGATAAGCTTTGTGATCAGCGTTAGAATTTGGATTCCTAATTTTTGAGGCAAATAAGGTTCCTGATCAGCGTTAGAGTGGGGAAAGAAAGTTAGCAAGCAAGTTTGCAGACAAGTGAGTGACTAAGTAAGTTAGTACAAGCAAACAAGTAAGTTGCCAGCAATCCGAAGTCAAGCAATTTTCATGCACCAGCAAGCAAGGGACAAGCCCGCCTTACGCCCGCTTGGATCCCACTAAAACAAATTTGGAGGTTTAATTTAATGAACATTTGCGACAAAGCACATGAACTGGCGGCAGCCTTGAAGGACAGCCAGGAGGTAGCCGAAATTACAGCAGCTATGAAGCTAGTGGAGGCCGATCCTGAAAGTAAACGGATGCTGGACGATTTCCGGATTCGACAAAATGAAGTTCAGCAGCGGATGATGACCGGAGAGATGCCGACGCAAGAGGAAATGGAGCAAATGGAGAAGCAGTTCGAGGTGCTGAGTCTGAACTTGAATATCCGTCGCCTGTTTGATGCTGAACGCCGCCTTAGTGTGATCATTCAGGACGTCAACAAGATTATTACGGACAGCCTGGCCCATCTGTATGGAGCGGGGATCTAACTTCGCGCTTAGACGACCGCATTCTTGGATTCACAAGTATCTATCATATTTCTGCAGCCCCGTTCATAGAGATAGAAGAGACAAGGGGAAGACCTAATCAACGGTTCTCGTAATCTATGAAAATAAAGGAGCTGCAGAGGATGAAAGTCGTAAAAAAACCAAGCAAATGGAAGCATGCCGTTTATCTGATTCTGGCATTAGCGATGCTCGTTTATGCCTTGCCGATGATTTCGTTTGAGCCTGGAGCCGGCTGGGTTTCGGTGTTTGGCGCAGTGTGGGCAGGGTTTGCCTTCCTCGTCATCGGGGCTCACCTCCATTTTCTTCTTGGAGTCAATGAAGAGAAGCAGCGGGAGCTGGACCGAATCCGGCGGGAGAAATACCGGGAATGGGAGCTCCAATGGGGCGCGGACGGAAAACACGGTGAACAAGCATAAGCCTGTGCCCAAAATGGACAGGGCGGTTCTGGAAGGTTGATGATCTTCCGGAACCGTCTTTTTTTCGTCTAAGCTCGCTGAATACGCGGTACTACTTCTCGTCTTCGCCGGTCAGCATTTGATCGTTGCTGGCTCCAGGCGGGACCATCGGGTAGACGTTTTGCTCCTCCCGTACGTTAAATTCCATCAGAACGGGGCCGGGGTGCGTTAGCGCCTGCCGGATCACGGCATCGGCTTCCTCCGGCGTTTGCGCCCGCAGCCCGGGTACTCCGTAGGCGCCGGCAAACGCTACAAAATCCGGCGAAGTGAGGTGGACGGAGGAGTAGCGCCGTTCATAGAACAGCTGTTGCCATTGCCGCACCATCCCCAAATAACCATTGTTCAGGATGGCGATTTTGATCGGTAAGCCGTAATCCACGGCTGTCATCATCTCCTGCAGGTTCATTTGGAAGCTGCCGTCCCCGGTGATGCAGACAATCGGCGGAGCGGACGGACCTTCCAACGCGATGGCGGCACCGATGGCGGCGGGGAAGCCAAAGCCCATGGTTCCAAGTCCACCGGAGGTCAGGAAAGAACGGGGACGGGAGAACTGGTAGTGATGGGCAGTCCAGATTTGATGCTGACCTACATCGGTTGCCACCACAGCATGGCCTTGGGTATGCTTGTCGATCAGCCGAATGACCTCCTGCGGATTCAGCGATCCTGGAGCCACCGACTCGTTATAATGCGGCACCTTTCGCTGCCATCCGGCCGTCTCCTCAGCCCAGCGGGTCGACTTGGGCGGGATCGCGCACGCATTTAACTTCCGCAGCAGGTCCCCGATATCTCCGCACAGCCCCAGATCAACAAGAATGTTCTTGTCCAGCTCAGCATCATCGATGTCCACATGGATCTTCCAGGCATGGGGAGCGAACGACTTAGCCTTCCCGGAAAGTCGGTCGTTGAGCCGCGTTCCTAGACATATCAGCAGATCGGCGTGATGCACCGCCCGGTTGGCAGCATACGTGCCATGCATCCCGAGCATCCCGAGATAGAGCGGATGGCGGGCAGGGAAGGCCCCGATGCCCATCAGTGTAGTCGCCACCGGAATTTGCGCGGTTTCTACAAGCTGGAACAGCGGCTCGGCCGCACCGGATGCCACGGCGCCGCCCCCGACAACGAGCACCGGGCGCTCGGAGCTTTCGATCTTGCTCGCAATCAGCCGTACGGCCTCCTCATCGATCTGGGTTGAAGGCACGTAACCGCGGATGTGGATTTCGGCAGCCGGACTCAAGTTGGTTTGAGCGGTCATGATGTTCTTGGGCAGATCGATCAGGACCGGCCCCGGTCGTCCCGTAACAGCGAGATGAAAAGCCTCTTTGATGATTCTAGGCAACTCGCGGATATCCATTACGGAATAATTATGCTTGGTCACGTCCATCGTCATGCCAAAAATGTTGACCTCCTGGAAGCTGTCCCGACCGATCAGATCAGTCGACACCTGACCGGTCAGCACGACCATCGGGACCGAGTCCATGTAGGCGTTGGCGATCCCTGTGACCGCATTGGTTGCCCCTGGTCCGGAGGTGACGAGCGCAACCCCCGCCTTCCCCGTCACGCGGGCGTAGCCGTCCGCTGCGTGTACGGCTGCCTGCTCATGCCGGGTCAGAATATGCCGGATCTCTCGGCAATCGTACAGCGCATCGTAAATGGGAATCACTGCCCCGCCCGGGTATCCGAAGATCGTATCGACCTGTTCCGCAAGCAGGCAATCGATTAACAACTCCGCTCCGCTTCGGGCGGAGGTTAACTTGGATTCTTGGATGTTTCTCATTAGGTCAGACCTCCCGGTGGAATTTTGACTATTTTATCGCGGGAGATTCGCTTGTGGAGTGATCCCAGTCATAATTCGTGCCGGAAGCTGGGGTTACGATTAGCTAGGAATCCACAAGAAATAGCTTGATTCTCTAGCGAGTCAAGCCGCCTAAAGGAGGAGCAATCCGAGTGAGAAAAACCATTGCGGTGGTCGGCGGAGGTATTACCGGGTTAAGCGCGGCTTATTACGCCCGGAAATGGCTTCGCGAACGGCGGATCGATGCCGAAATTACAATCCTTGAGGAAACGAATCGGCTGGGCGGGAAGATTCGGACTTTGCGCCGGGACGGTTTTACGATAGAGCAAGGCCCGGATTCATTTATCGCTCGAAAAACAGCGGTGCTGGAGTTAACGAAGGACTTAGGTCTGGAGCATCTGCTGGTGGGAACGAATCCACGGGCCAAACAAAATTTCATCCTGCATCAGGGCCGATTTCATCCGATGCCGCCGGGATTGATGCTGGGCATTCCTACCCAGATGTGGCCGATGGTGAAGACGGGCTTGCTGTCGCCTGTCGGCAAGCTGCGGGCAGGTCTGGACCTGCTTCTGCCTGCCAAGCGTGACGAAACGGATGAATCGCTGGGCGGATTTATCCGCCGGCGGCTGGGCCGTGAAGTTCTGGAGAACCTGACGGAGCCGCTGCTCGCCGGCATTTATGCCGGGGATACGGCGGAGCTTAGCTTGAAGGCGACTTTCCCGCAATTTAGGGAAATGGAGCGGAAGCATCGCAGCTTGATCCTTGGCCTGCTGGCAAGCAAGAAGCAACCCGCCCCCAAGCCGCGGGAGGGATTGCCGGAGGCGGCGTACAACAGCGTGTTTTTGACGTTGGAAGGCGGGTTAACCGTGATGACGGACGCTTTGGCCGCTGCCTTACAGGAAGAGCGGGTGATCACGGGACAAGCGGTGGTTGGGCTGACACGGCAAGGTCGCCGTTACCAGCTGGAGCTCAGCAGCAATGAGCGGATCGAGGCGGACGCCGTGATCTTAGCGACACCGGCTTATGCAGCGGCTCGTCTGCTTCAGGATCAGATCTCCACGGCGGGCTACCTGGAACAAATCCGTTATGTCTCAGTGGCCAACCTAGCTTTTGCTTACCGGCGCAAGGAAATTCAGCATGCGTTGAACGGGTCTGGCGTACTTATCCCTCGCGGCGAAGGGCGGATGATAACAGCAATCACCTGGACGTCCTCCAAGTGGCTGCATTCAGCGCCGGAAGATCAGGTGTTGCTTCGGGCGTATATCGGTCGTTTGGGGGATCAAGCTTGGACCCAGCTGCCCGAAGAGGAAGTCCGTCGGCGCGTGGCTGCTGAACTGAGGGAGTTGATGGGGATCAAGGCCAAGCCGCTCTTTTGCGAAATGTCGTCGTTACCAGCTTCGATGCCGCAATATCCGGTGGGTCATGTGGAGCGTGTGGAGGCGTTGCGGGCTGAGATGCAACGAACGATCCCCGGCGTCTTGTTATGCGGTGCGGGATACGGCGGCGTCGGCATTCCGGATTGCATTCGTCAAGGTAAGGAAGCGGCGGAAGCGATGTTAACCTGGTTAGGAGATGAACGGTAAATGCAGCAAAATCAATTCAAGGACTATAACGAGAACCCGTTTATTGTCATCTGGGAGGTCACGAGAGCTTGCGCACTAAAATGCCTGCATTGCCGCGCGGAAGCCCAGTATCGACCTGACCCCAGACAGCTGACCTTCGAGGAAGGCAAGCGGCTGATCGACGATATCGCAAAAATGAACAATCCGCTGTTTGTATTTACCGGCGGCGATCCTTTGATGCGTCCAGATTTGTTTGATCTGGCGCGATATGCGATCCATGAGAAAGGCCTGCCCGTATCCATGACTCCGAGCGCTACGCCGAGAGTTACCTTTTCCGCTGTAAGTAAGGCTAAGGAGGTCGGTCTTTCCCGCTGGGCTTTTAGCCTCGACGGTTCGTCCGCAGAGATCCATGATCATTTTCGCGGGACGCGTGGGTCTTATGAGATGACGATGAAAGGGATTGGATATTTGCAGCAGTTAGGCATCCCGATTCAGATCAATACGACGGTGTCGCGCTATAACCTGGACGATCTTTCGCGGATCGCGGATACGGTTAAAGAGATGGGCGCCGTGCTATGGAGTGTGTTCTTCCTCGTCCCGACAGGCCGAGGGATGGTTAAGGACATGATTACTGCGGAAGAGCATGAGCAGGTGATGATTTGGTTGGCCCGATTGCAGCGGGAGATGCCTTACGGGATCAAAGCGACGGAAGCGCCTCACTACCGCAGAGTCTTTATGCAGCAGCGGAAGTTGGACGCCTTGGCTGGAGAAAGCAGGGAGGCAGCGCCCAAACGTAAAGATCTGCTCGGCCGCTCGCCGAAAGGTGTAAATGACGGAGACGGGTTCGTCTTCATTAGTCACATTGGCGAGGTGTATCCAAGCGGGTTCCTGCCAGTTAGCTGCGGGAATGTCCGGAACGCTTCATTGGTGGATATTTATCGGAACTCACCGATCCTTCGGGAGCTGAGGGACAAATCCTTGCTGAAGGGAAAATGCGGCGTCTGCGAATTTAAGGAGCTGTGCGGAGGTTCAAGAGCGAGGGCTTATGCGGTTACCGGCGATTATTTGGAGAGCGATCCGTATTGCGCATATATTCCACGAGGATTTTCACAACAACAAAAATCATAACCACCCGTCCAACGGGTGGTTTGCTCTTGGGGTATAACCCCTTGTTGCCAAACTGCGCCTAAAGACGCTAGCCTGACAATAAAATTGTTCAGGCTCAGTGTTTTTGTCACTTTCACTTACCAGTTAAACTGGTTTACTTTTTCTTGCTACCGTTTCTGCTAAATGGATCTTCATACTCTTTGACGCTCAGTTTATCGATTGCCTGGTCATGTGCTTCCTGCTCGCGGATATACTTTGCGACAGTGGCCTCATTCAAGCCCACTGTGCTTACGTAGTATCCCTCCGCCCAAAATTTCCGATTTCCATATTTATACTTTAG
>NZ_JADQ01000111.1:0-1494 GCF_000518465.1 Paenibacillus sp. J14
GGGATGATCATCTTTGATGTCTTTATTATATGTGATTTTTTTCACTATATATGTGATTTAAATCACAAATATCAGAATTTGAGAAAATAAATTTTTAAATAAAACAGCAAGGCGGGCTGGAATCCCGTCTTGCTGCATGGTTGGAGGATTTCACTTATTTGGCTTGACCCTTGTTTTGATTCGTTTTTTCCGATTCCCCCGTCAAAGTTTCCGTCCATTCCTCCATCATCTCGCCAACCAAATCTTCGAGCTTCTCCGTGGCTGCGGTAGGGTGCTTCGGAACGGGGATCGGATCCACACCAGAGCCCTCCCCGGGAGGCAGGGTGTTCTGCTTTTTATCCATGAGTGCCTGCTCCTTTCCAATGAAGTTTAGTGATTCTCTTTCATTTGAGGATCCGGCGTCGTCACCTTATGCGTCAGCAGTTCGGATACGGTAACGAAGCGATAACCCCGGCGTTGCAGTTCCGGCAAGATGACCTTTAGCGCTTCGATCGTCTGCGTGCTGTTGTACACGTAATCATGCATCAGGATAATATCGCCGTTGCGGGCGTTGTCCAGCACCTTGCGTACGATTCGTTGTACGCCGGGCGATGTCCAATCCTTCGTATCCTGATGCCAGGACCAGAGGATCATCTGCAGGTTGTGATGCTTGGTTAGTTCGACGATAGCATCATTATAATATCCGCCCGGAGGACGGAAGAGGACGGGTTTGCGTCCGGTGGTCTCGAGAACGGCTTCCTGGGTCATGGTCATCTCTTCCTTCAAGGCCGACAACCCCAGTCGGTGTAAGGATGGATGGTGATAGGAATGGTTGCCGATTTCATGACCGGCGGCTTGTTCCATTTTCACGATGTCGGGGAATCGCTTCACCCGGTCACCAACGACAAAGAAGGTCGCCTTCGCATGATACTTCTCCAGGAGCTCGAGGATTTTCGGTGTTTGCTGTTCATCTGGTCCGTCATCAAAGGTTAAGGCGATGTATTTTTCTTGCGTTGGCACTTCCCATACAATGTCCCCGCGTTCTTCATAATAGCTTCGTTGCTTGCCATGAACCGGGGAGGATGCCTCTGTTACAGGGGCAGAGAGAAGCGCAATGCCAAGGGCGATGGTGAGCGCTGCTCCCAGTTTGATTTTGACCATCGGTTTTACGTGCCTCCATCAACTATACTTGAGCGCTTGTCCGTCCGGGCAACTCGCAGCTTCCGGCCGGCGCTGTCCGTTTAGTTTGGCTGTCCATCGGCACTTTTATCCATGGAAGGGGAATCCTTCTCTTCATCAAAAAGATATCCGTCCTCCGCTTTATGTAACGATGGGCAATCATGATGTTGCAATGGCGGACGAGAGGACGTATGGGGACAGTAACATACTTTAACGAGAACGTGCGCCTTTGGGGCGCACGTTTTTGTTATGGCTTTAGCCAGTTGAGCTCGCGAAGCGTGCGAAACAAAAAACCACCCGCTATGCGGGTGGAGGAACGAAGGTTTGACCAACTAG
>NZ_JADQ01000112.1:0-1390 GCF_000518465.1 Paenibacillus sp. J14
TGAAATGGTTTGGTTTATACTACACTATCCATTTTAACCTACGAGATGTAGCAATTTGGAGGGCTGTCTTTTGTTTACGTTCATCTTAGCTAGAGAGTCTTGAAATCAACAAAGGATATTACTTCCAAAGGGCATTCATGTTTCTGTTGTTGATCTCAGCTTATACCTTGGTCATGTACCGAAGGGATCGAACAAAAAGAAACCTAGCCATAGCGACCATGGTGATTTCGCTGCTTATCCCAACGTTATCCCCCTACGTTCCATATATCACAGGGAGTGATACGCTTGGACAAGCCGTTTTCCAATACAACGATGAGATCCAATTAAACACCGGCTATAAAGTGAATCAATACACCTTTCATCTGAACCACGGGGAGAGCAATCATTACTTCCGCTATACCGTGGATATGGATATCGAATCGCAGAGTGATCAGATTTCTTTGGCTTTATTAGAGGATTTTCAGGTTCTTTCCGCAAGCCTTAACGAGCGACCTATAGTTCCAACACGCTTAGGGAATGTGGTCCAACTTGAATTGCCTGAACGGATCGGGACACTGCATCTGGAAGTGGAGACCCGTACTTATCAAGCCATTGGACCAACAACATTACAGCTTATCGCGACCTCTGCCTGGTATCCTATGAATCCGCTGGAGGCCATGGATCCTTACTCGCAGGGAGTTAAAGAGAAATACGAAATCTATTGGGATTCCGCAAAACCCAACCGAATCCTATCGAATCTAGCCCATCCCTCTGAAAATTTATGGACAGGCGTTGCCTTCGGCCCTACCCTTCTCATGGGTGAGTTTGAGCATGAGGGTCATTTAGTCTTTCCCCGCTACAAAACCTTGGATCGAATTCAGAGAATTCAGCAAGGGGTAGAGGATATTTTTAAAGATAACAATAAGAAATATGCTGCGTCCGCACAGCTTCCGCCTAACGTTTATTACGTAACTACGTTTTACGGAATGCAGGCCAACCCAGATGAGGCTTATATTTATCCGAATATTTATCCGAATGAAGATATTTTGAGAGTGTTCTATCCACAGAAAAAAGGTGAGCGATAATGTTACAAGTTGAATCCATTGCTAAAAAATTCGGCAAAAAAGAAGCTCTGCACGAGACCTCCTTCACATTGGATAAGGGGATTGTTGGACTCCTTGGTCCGAACGGGGCGGGGAAAACGACACTCCTGAGAATATTGTCAACTTACTATGCCCCAGATCGCGGGAGTATCCGCATGAATCAATTGGATTGGAAAAAAGACACCGAGAAGGTGAGAAGAATCGTAGGCTATTTGCTGCTAGACTAAAAAGTAGACATGGAGAACCGAGAATCGGGTAAAATGAATCTATCCAAATTCGAGGTGCTACCATGACGAAAAAATACGATA
>NZ_JADQ01000113.1:0-1184 GCF_000518465.1 Paenibacillus sp. J14
TGAGTGTTTTGCATAATTCCGTTTCAGAGAAGAAGCGATAGCATATTCACTGTCGTTAAGGGGTAATTTTCGAAAATGGTATTATATGGATGAAGAAAAGGGCAGACTTGCAGAATTTTAGAACAGCTCGTTTTTTAAGCGGCAGCCCGTTTTGAATGATGAGAAACGGCGAGCGCAGATGCAAGCAGAACAATGGCATTCAAATACTGGTGAGTTGTGACTTTCTGAATGCCCCGGACATGTGCGGCGTCTGCCGTCAAATAGGTTTTCAATCGGGAGTTGCAGCGTTCTACGCTGGTTCGTTCATTGTAAAGTTCCTTCCAACGCTTTGTATCCCGATGAGGGATGCTGTATCGCCGGAGATCATCCTTCGCATTTACTTTGACGACCATTCCATAGTTTGAAGACGAGCAGGCAGCCATGCCAAGCGGACAGTCGACTTTACCCGTGGCATGCGGGCAGCGAAATTTATGCATATCGCCGTCAACTCCCCAGTATGTCATCGCATAACCCATGGAACAGCACGGTGTTCCGTTCGAGGTCATGCCAGCAGGCGGTTCCTTCTCCCCCCGAAGATTAAGGGGAATGATGGCTTGTGCCTTGACGTTGCGGGCGGCCTCATAAACTTTCATTTGGTCGTAGCCCGCATCGAGTATGAAAAATCGTGTGCTCGTCCTGGACGCTGTTTTCTCGATCAGGCCCGGCGCCATTTCTCCATCATTGACATGCGCCGGCGTTACTTCCAAGGCGATCGGCAATTCACTTTTCGTATCGACCGCCAGATGAATTTTGTAACCAAACCATGTGATTTTATTGCCGAAGGAATCAATTTTTGCGCCCCAGTTCGCATTACCCGTTTGCTCGCTTTTGCGTTTGGGCTGCTTTTTCTCGTAAGCGCGGAGAGCGGCGCTGTCTATGGCGACGTTACTGCCTTCTATGATACCTTCCTGCTGACAGCGTGTGACCAAATCCTCAAAAAGCCGTTTTGCCAAGTCCTTTCTCGTCAGTTCTGAGAAAACTCGGCTTAATGTGGATATGGAAGGAGCTTCTCGATCCAGCGGAAGACCACACTGATAACGAAACCGGAGATCCGTATCCAAACGCTTATGCAACCCTGAAAAGGTACTTATTCCTTCAAGCGGCGCAGCCAAGAGTGCTCGTAGAATACCTTGTCTGCAGTATCC